>NZ_JBNDHT010000024.1:0-61413 GCF_056755115.1 Rhizobium sp. SVR5-2C
GGCGCCTCAAGCTCAGCGGAAGTTGTTCATGACTGCCAGAACCGGCCTTTTCATCATTCTCGCCGTCACTCTGTGGCGTATCATAACGCTGCATTTCGACACGACGGATTTCTTCGTCGACGAGGCGCAGTACTGGTTCTGGTCCCAGAATCTCGATTTTGGTTACTATTCGAAGCCGCCGATGATCGCCTGGTTCATCCGCGCGATGACGGAACTTTCGGGCTCCAGCGATATCTTCTGGGTGCGCCTTTGCGGCCCCGTCGTCCACATGGGTACAGCATTCCTGCTGATGAAATTCGCGGCACGCGTAGCAGGTCCCAAGGCCGAGGGCTGGGCCGGCGCTATCTATATAACGATGCCTGCCGTTGCGCTATCATCGGTTTTCTTCTCGACCGATGTCGTTCTTCTATTCTTCATGACAATCGGCCTCTGGGCCTATTTCGGCCTGACAGAGAAGCGCTCGATTGCACTTGCTCTCATCATGGGCGTTGCTTTCGGTTTCTCCTTCCTGTCGAAATACGCGATCCTTTTTATCGTGCCCGGCGGACTGTTCGCACTGCTGCTGGTTCCGGCTGCGCGCATCGCCTGGCGTGACTTCTTCATATCGGTCGTCGCCGCGCTCATCGTCGCAGCCCCGAATCTCTGGTGGAACTTTACCCACGACGCAACGACCGTCCGCCACACGGAGGATATCGCGCAGTGGAATGAGCTTCGGCTGAATTTCGCCGGTGCCCTCGAATTTTTCGCAGCCCAGTTCGGCGTCGTCGGACCGATTGTTTTCTTCGCGATGCTTTGGGCAACGTGGCGCATGATCAAGGGAAAGAGCAGCGAGAAGGAAAAGCTTCTCATCTGGCTCTCCATACCGGTCGTTTTCCTGATTACCCTGCAGGCACTGGTCGCCAAGGCCGAAGCGAATTGGGGCGTGTCGGCCTATGTCGCCGGGACGGTGCTCGCCGTTTGGGTGCTGGTCCAGCTATGGCCGAAAGGCCTCACCATCTCGTTGATCATTGGCGGCGTTGCGAGCTTCCTTTTCCCGCTTGCGACGATCTTTGCCCATCAGCTTGTGCTTCCGGGCGGCAATGAGGTTATGAAGCGCTATCTGGGTCGTAGCGAAATCAGCCGTGAAGCGGGCGCCCTTGCCAAGCAGGCAGGCGTGAGCACCATTGTCACGGACAATCGCGATTTTGTCGCCGACATGTTCCACACGCTGAGAAACGAGCCGATCAGGATCTACTCGCGTCCGCCCGCTGGCTTCCCCGCAAATTACTACGAACAGGAATTTGCGCTTCCGGCCGATGTCCAGGATCAGGTTCTGTTCGTCACACGCGGCGAACTGAGCTGCGCAGCCGCGGCACCCGAACTGGTCAAAAGCTGGCAACCTGCCGACGGTTACTATCGGGGCAAGACGGTCAATGCCTATAAGGTGCCCGCCGCCTGCCTGAGACCACGGAGCTAGTACGCCTCAGGGCAGGTAAAGGCCTGTTCCCGCTCCTTCGATCTCAACGAAACGCACACCGCCATCCTCGAAGGCGAGGCGCAGCTGCGCCTCGGTGGCGCGGTGGATTTCGTGGTGCTGTCCCTCATAATCACGTATCGTGCTGCGCGAGACCGCTGCCTTTTCGGCGAGTTCCGCTTGCGTCCAATCGAGCAAACCTCGTGCGGCGCGGCATAAAGCAGGCGTTAGAATTGTTTCTTTCGCGCCTTGACCCATGATTTCAAACCACCCATATTGGTCAATATAAGCCATATATGTCATAATGTGAACGGGAATTCCAGATCGGGGAGAACGGATGCCTCACGACACGCCTTTGATTTCGACAATCGTCGGAGGTCTCGTGCTGGCGTTCATTCTCGGCGCGCTTGCCAACAGGCTTCGACTGCCGCCATTGGTCGGATATCTTGTGGCCGGCGTTCTCGCCGGCCCGCACACGCCGGGCTTCGTTGCAGACCAGAACCTTGCGCCCGAACTTGCTGAAATCGGCGTCATCCTCCTGATGTTCGGCGTCGGCCTCCACTTCTCGCTGAAAGATCTGCTTTCGGTGCGCGGCATTGCCGTACCGGGCGCCGTGGTTCAAATCGGCTTTGCGACTTTGCTCGGCTGGGGGCTCGGTGCGCTCATGGGCTGGCCGCTCGGGGGCAGCCTCGTATTCGGTCTCGCACTGTCCGTTGCCTCCACCGTCGTGCTCCTGAAAGCCCTGCAGGAGCGCCGGCTCGTGGAGACCGAGCGCGGCAAGATCGCTGTCGGCTGGCTGATTGTCGAAGATCTCGCGATGGTCCTGGCGCTTGTGTTGATACCCGCAGCCGCCAGCATCGGCGATAGTGCCCATGCCACCGCCGAGCCATTTTCGGCGAGCCTCAGCCGCCTGCTCGGCCTTGATCTCGGGATCACAGGCATCATCGGCGTGACGCTGGTGAAAGTCGCGCTATTCGTTGCGCTAATGCTGGTCTTCGGCCGCAAGCTCATTCCCTGGACGATGCACCGGATCGCCCATACCGGGTCGCGCGAACTTTTTCGCCTCGGCGTGCTCGCCATCGCGCTCGGCGTTGCCTTTGGCGCATCGAAGCTCTTCGGCGTGTCTCTTGCCCTCGGCGCATTCTTTGCGGGCATGGTGCTCTCGGAAAGCGAGCTCAGCCACCGCGCCGCTCAGGAAAGCCTACCGCTTCGCGACGCGTTTGCTGTTCTCTTCTTCGTTTCCGTCGGCATGCTCTTCGATCCGAACATCCTGATCGACAAGCCGCTGCCGGTCCTGGCGACTGTCTTCATCATCGTCATCGGCAAGTCCGTCGCCGCCTTTCTCATCGTCCTGCTCTTCCGAAGGCCGGTGGGAACGGCGCTGACAATCTCGGCCAGCTTGGGACAGATCGGCGAATTCTCCTTCATCCTGGCCGCCCTCGGCGTCGATCTCGGCCTGCTCCCGGAAGAAGGCCGTGATCTCATCCTGGCCGGCGCGCTCATTTCGATCATTCTCAATCCGCTGCTTTTCATCGCTTGCGACCATATGCGGCCATTTCTCGAACGTTCGAAGCGCGAAGAGGCCCCCGCCGAAACGGCCGCTACAGCGGAGACGACTGTCGTGTCAGCCGAACCGGAAGACGAGATCCTGCCGACATCGCTTTCCCGACATGCCATCCTGATTGGCTATGGCAGGGTCGGCAGCATTGTCGGCCAGAACCTCAAGTCTTCGGGCACCCCGTTCCTTGTTATCGAGGATTCCGAAAAACGCATCGAGGAGCTTGCCGCACAGGGCGTCGAGACGATCCCCGGCAACGCCGCCGCTCGCGAGGTTCTCGATCTCGCCAATGTTGCAGGCGCGCGCAGCCTGGTCATTGCAATCCCCAATGCCTTCGAGGCCTGCCGCATCGCCGAGCACGGTCGCGGCCTCAATCCGTCGATCCTCATCGTCGCCCGGGCCCACTCGGACGCGGAAGTCGACGAGTTGAAGCGGTACGGCGCCGATACCGTCATCATGGGCGAGCGAGAAATCGCCATGGGGATGGTTGACCGGCTCGCGCAAGTACATCATGACAGTCCGGCCTATGAAGATGGGAACGGCACTGATACAATTCCGGTTGCGGAGAACGTTCCGCCACCCGAAAAAGAATGAGAGATTGGCGCGCTTTTGAGCCGATACGGGAGTGAAATTACCGAGGCAGAGATGACGGAGCTCGATGAGTGCCGCCTGACCACTCGTCTCGCCGCTTCCATGCTCATTGCCGTCTTCGCCTATCTCGGCCTGCTCTTCGGCGGCAATCTCATTCTCTCGCCGTCGGCCGCCGCCAATACGCTGTCATCTCCTTCCAAGGATCCGCAGCCACTGCAGATCACGGCCCGCGATGCCGTGCGCGGCGTGCTTGCCACGGACCGCAAGATCGCGCCTAAGCAGGCAGTCTATGATTCCGGTTCGATCTTCCTTGCCGCCGTTCCCGGCCTTGATTTCATCGGCTGGGCTCCGATCAAGGCTCTCACATCCTTCGACGCTCCGCTGGCGCCAGCCGCCGGCCGAGCCCACCAACCGCGCGCTCCGCCACGTTCGGCCTGAGACTGCGCGCCGCTGGCGCTTCCGATAGATTGAAAGACATGTCGCCAGCGCGGATGCGCCGGCAACCGCATATCAAGGAAAAAGATACATGCGCAATTCACCATGGCTGGTGTTCACCTATACGGTGATCATCGCGCTCGGCCTATTGATCGCCCTGCCAAACGGGCTGCCGCAATCGGTTCTCCAGCGCCTGCCTTCCTGGCTGCCGCACAATCAGGTTTCGCTCGGCCTCGACCTTCGCGGCGGCTCGCATCTCGTGCTCGAAGTCGATGAAGGCGACTTGACCAAGGAGCGCCTGAACTCGATGGTTCAGGATGCCCGCCGCGTCCTGCGCGAAAAGGGTATCCAGCCGAAGTCGGTTACTCGCAGCAACAACCAGATCGTGGTGACGCTTGCAGACGCCTCGCAGAGCGATGCCGCCGTCACCGAACTGCACACGCTCAGCAATCCGATCAGCACGGGCCTTAGCGCCGGCCAGTCGGACCTCGCCGTCACGGCCAATGGCCCGACGATCACCATTGGCTTCTCGCCGGCCGGTATCTCCGCCAATGTCGACAACGCCGTGCAGCAGAGCCTCGAGGTCATCCGCCAGCGCGTCGACCAGGTCGGCGTTGCCGAGCCGACGATCCAGCGCATCGGCGCCAACCGCATCCTCGTTCAGCTCCCCGGCGCTCAGGACCCGTCCCGCCTGCGCGAGCTGCTCGGCTCCACCGCCAAAATGTCCTTCCATATGCTCGCGCCAAATAACCAGCCCGGTCCCGGCGTGACCATGATGAAAGATGAAGAGGGCAATAGCTTTCCGGTCCTCGACCGCGTCGAGATCTCCGGTGATCGCCTTTCGGACGCTCGCGTCAGCTTCGACCCGAACACGCATGAGCCGGTTGTCAGCTTCCGCTTTGACAGCGCAGGCGCCACCCGCTTTGCCGAAATCACCCGCCAGAACGTCGGCAATCCCTTTGCCATCGTCCTCGACGACAAGGTATTGAGCGCGCCTGTCATTCGCGAACCGATCACCGGCGGCTCCGGCCAGATCTCCGGCAACTTCTCGGCAGACAGCGCAACGACGCTCGCCGCCATGCTGCGCGCCGGCGCCCTGCCCGCCAAGCTCACCGTCATCGAAGAACGCACCGTAGGCGCCGACCTTGGTGCAGATGCCATCAAGATGGGCCTTTATTCCGGCATCGTCGGCTTCGTGCTGGTCGCGGCCTTCATTTTCATCCTGTACGGCACCTGGGGTTTTCTCGCGAACTTCGCGCTGCTCATCCACACGATCCTGACCTTCTCGGCCCTGACGCTTGTCGGAGCGACGCTGACCCTGCCGGGTATCGCCGGCGTCGTGCTCGGTATTGGTCTTGCCGTCGACGCGAACGTCCTGATCAACGAGCGCATCCGCGAAGAGACGCGCAAGGGCAAGAGCGCCTTTGCAGCAATCGATACCGGCTTCCGTCGCGCCTATTCGACGATTATCGACGGCAACATGACGGCGCTCATCGCCGCGGCGATCCTGTTCTGGTTCGGCACCGGCCCGGTCCGCGGTTTCGCCGTCACCATGGCGCTCGGTCTCATCATCTCGATGTTTACCTCCGTCGCCTTCGTCCGCGTGACGATGATTGAGATCACTCGCCGCCGTAAGCTCAAGGTCCTGAACATCCGCCCGCTGATACCGGTGATGTTCAATCCTTACGGCCGCCACATCCAGTTCATGAAAGCGCGCTTCTTCGGCGTGACGGTTTCGGCGCTTCTGTCGATCGCCTCGGTCGTCCTCTTCATTCATCCGGGCCTCAACTACGGCGTCGACTTCCGCGGCGGCATCCAGATGTCGGTCAAGACGACGGAAGCCACCGACCTCGGCCGTTTCCGCGAGGGCCTGAACAGCCTCGGCCTCGGCGAGGTAGCGCTGCAATCCTACGGCGACAACAATACCATGGCAGTGCGCGCGCAGCGCCAGGACGGCGGTGAAGAAGCCCAGACGGCCGCCGTCGAGAAGCTGAAGGCGGAGATCATCAAGATCGACCCGTCTGCAACTGTCACCGGTACCGACGTCATCGGTCCGAAGGTCAGCGGTGAGCTCGCGTGGGCCGGCATCCTGTCGGTCGTCATCGCCAGCTTCGCGATGCTGTTCTACATCTGGTACCGCTTCGAGTGGCCATTCGCCGTGGGCGCCATCGTCACGCTCATCCTCGACGTGACCAAGGCGATCGGCTTCTTCGCGCTGACCGGCCTCGACTTCAACCTCACCGCCATCGCCGCCATCCTGACGCTCGTCGGCTATTCGGTGAATGACAAGGTCGTGGTCTACGACCGCATGCGTGAAAATATGCGTCTCTACAAGTCGATGCCGCTGCGCGAACTAATCGACCGGTCGATCAACGAGACGCTGGCGCGAAGCCTCTACACCAACGCGACGGCCTTCCTCGCCCTGTTGCCGATGGCGATCTGGGGCGGCAGCGCGGTGGAAAGCTTCGCTGTTCCGATGGTCTTCGGCATCCTCGTTGCCGGCGCTTCTTCCGTCTTCATCGCAGCACCGATCCTGCTCTTCCTCGGCGACTGGCGCCGCCGCCATGCCAAGGCGGTAGCAGCGTCCTCGAGCGCCGAGCCCGAAATTCTGCCGCCGGAAACCACCGAAGCGCGCAAGTCCATCGGCTAAGATACCTCTGGTAACAGATGGTTGTACGGGCGTCGGTTGCAGAACCGGCGCCCGCTTTTTATTCTGGCTGCAATGAAGTGAAGGGGTGCGTCTGAATGTCATACGATCAAGCGCCAGTTGCTGTTTCGGGCCCGGGCGAGGAGGAGCGTATGAAGCGGTTTCTGGCGACGGCTTCGCACGACCTGCAATCGCCGCTCCGGCACATCGCCATGTATGCGGAAATCCTCCTGGATGAGCTTGGGTCAAAGCTCGATGGCGAACAGCGCGAGAGCCTCACAGCTATCCTTCAGAAAGCCCAGGGGGCCCAACGTCTCACACGAACGCTCATGAGCTTCGCTGCCGGCACGCCACAGCTCTCGCCTGAGCCGCTCGAACTCGGTGGCTTGATCGAAAGCATCTGGACCGACGTGATCAGCGAGACAGCTGCACAGGACGCCACCATGAGCCACGGCACGCTTCCCACCATCCACAGCGATGCAACGATCCTCTCGGCCGTGTTCAATCACATTCTAACCAATGCGCTGATTTATCGGAGTGCCGCAGCACCGCATGTCGAGGTAACAGCGGAAAACAGTGCCGGCGACTGGCTGGTCCACATCTCCGACAATGGGCGGGGCATCGAACCCGCTCATCGGGACCGGATATTCGAGCCTTTCTGGAAGCTGCCACGGGCAGGCGCCGTCCCGGGCGCCGGACTTGGGCTGACAGCGGCGCGCGAACTGCTAATAGCGATGGGCGGTGACGTGACCCTGTGCCGCTCCGACGAAACGGGCAGCTGCTTTACGATCCGCCTGCCGGCCGCATGACCGCATCAGATCGAGTAATCGTCCTTCCAGAAATCGGGGACATCGTACTTTACATATTCACGGATGATATACTGCAGCGTGCGAGCGTCGATCTCATCCTTGCCGATTCGGAAGTCAACGCCGTAGTCCGGAAATTGCTGGAAGTAGCCGCCCGAAATATCCGTTGAAACGACCCCGATCGGTCCAGTGTAGCCTATGCCGCGAAGCTCGGGCACCGTCTCGCGGAAATCGGCATTTGGCAGCAGTCGGTTATCAAGCAGAACAAGGTCGAAGCGGCCGCCCTTGATCTTTTCCAGGGCGTCGCCGATCGATTGCGAGTATTCGATATCGACAGCAGGCTCGGCAAGACTACCGATCTTCTTCTTCAACGACCTGAACTCGACGAATTCGTCATCCACGAACAGGACCTTGACGGCATCTCCAGGGGCCGTTTCGGCTGTCATGCTGCTCCCCCCAAGTTACGTAACCAACCCATTCCTCAGGGCAATGGCCACCATGTGAACGCGGTTGACCGCATCAAGCTTCCTGACCGCCGCGGTAATATGAGAATTGACGGTATGCTCCGACAAGCCAAGGATGATCGCGATCTCTGCCGAGGTCTTACCTTCGCTGGTCCACTTGACGATTTCCGCCTCCCTCTGCGTCAGACGCCCCGACATTTCCTGCGTCAGGATTTCCTCGTAGAGTTTGTCAAAAATGCGCATGACATCGAGCAGAACGTCGGCAGTCTCTCCCTGGTCCGGCTCCGGGCGAATTCCACTGAGGACAAGGCAGTAGCGCCGCCCCTCCGGCGTGAAGAGGGGTATGAGCAGAAAGGTGTTACCGCTGAATTCGTTGAATGCAAGGTCGGCCGAAAGGCCCTCAAGCTGTCCACTCCTGCCGGCGACCGGCGTCGTCAAGAACTGTGCGGTCTTTGCCTTGAGCGCGCCCAGCGCTTCCTTGAGGGTCTGAATGAAAATCGGGACCCGGCGTTCGGCGATATTGGTGATGACGATTTCGCGTCCGCCGAAAGGCGCGTTCACCTCGGAAATGCGCGCAAGCGCAAAATTATCGAAGTGGTAGTGCTGCGCTGCCGCCTTGAAAAGGCGGAAAAAATCGGTGCGATTGATCGCCCGGCTAAGCTCGGGCCCTGAATGAAATGGAACCGCCGAAGCGTTGGTCATTCCAGCAATATCCTACGTCTAACCTCCGTTAGTCATTCTCATCCCAAAATCTTGGGATATACGTTTTGAATGCGAGAAGTTACAGAAGTCTTGAGGCAATTGATGAGGATAGGGGATGGGGACTTCCAGTATCCTGAAGGCGGATAAGCATCAATTCTCTCAACTGCAAGTGATACAGAGGGCGGCAGCGTTACTTGAATTGTAGCTTTTACTAGGTATCGCAATTTCTGTTGTTCACATCCATGAAGAACGGAAGAAGTGCCCGAAGTACGCGCGAGAGAGCCGATAGATCCATTCAGCTAAGGGGTTGGCTGAATTCGTGGCGGCGAATATGGGCCGGTCGGCTCTCTCAGTGCTTCGAGGCTCGTCGTCCTGCTGGCTGCATCTTGGAAGCGCGAGCGAGCCTTGTCAATCGCCGTCT
Source organism: Rhizobium sp. SVR5-2C (assembly GCF_056755115.1). Classification (NCBI taxonomy): domain Bacteria; kingdom Pseudomonadati; phylum Pseudomonadota; class Alphaproteobacteria; order Hyphomicrobiales; family Rhizobiaceae; genus Rhizobium; species Rhizobium sp. SVR5-2C. The sequence goes on from NZ_JBNDHT010000024.1 coordinate 9,078, forward strand.
CCTGCCTCGTCGGACACGTCTTTTACCGTACCGGAGCTCCGGCGTTGCCTGGCGCAATGCATGAGGACCGCAAAGTCGAGAGGCTTTGCAAGATAGATATCGGCACCCGCAGCTAGCGCCCGCTGCCGGTCCGCCTCGGCATCCGATCCGCTGCAGACGGCAAGCCGCATAGCCCTGAACCGTGCATCGGTCCGAAGCCGTTTAACGAGTGCCAAGCCGTCATCGAGGGGCATATAAAGATCGGCGACGAGCAAATCCGGAAGCGCTGCGTTTTCGGCAAGCCGCTGTTCCAGTGCGATAAACGCAGCTTCGGCCGTTGTGAAACAGAGAAGGGAGACTGCGGCCCTCTGCTTCTTGCGGATGTACTCCAGGTAGAAAAGGTCATCCCTGCTGTCATCGACGTAAAATATGACGGTCATCGGTGCTCGCTTCCGGTAAATCCGGGACGCTCCTCGATTGTGCAATGTCGAGACACTAGCTGCATTTGCGGACAATCGGTAGCAGCTGAACGCAACCATCCGGTGAAAACCCCGCATAACGCGACGTTCGCTATTGTGTCTTGCGGGATTTCGGAAAGAATTGTTCCGAACTGGGAGACTGACGACGTGTGGGATGCAGCAGTAGCAGGCCGGGAGGGCGCTTCGCAAAAAAAGCGGAAGGGCTATTGTTCCGTCGTTGTCGGCATTGGCTTGCTCCTCAGCCTTCTTGGCCTGACCGCGCTCGCAGGCTGGTTTCTCGAACTCGAGCTCATCATTTCCGTTTTTCCCGCTCTCCCGTCGATGGCGTTCAATACGGCGCTCTGCTTTGTGCTGTCAGGCACAGCCCTTGCCTGTTCCGCCTCCCGTCGACGGCTGGCATCCGTGGTATCATCGCTGCTTTCCTTGCTTGCCATCCTCATCGTGCTTGCCAGGCTGATCGAAATAAGCACATTCGGGCCTGCGATTCACAACATTGACCGGATGTTGACCGACATTCTTGTCCACCGCGATTTCGCCAAACAGATCGGCGGGGGGATGGCACCGAATACTGCGGTGATCTTCCTGATCGGCAATCTCTCGCTCATCATTGGCCAGAATTGGAAGGACGCTCGAGCGCCTCTCGGTCAGGAACTGGTGAGTTATCTGGTCATTACTCTCGGCATGATCGCCCTGACCGGTTATGTCACACACGCGGAGCAGGGCTACCGCTGGGGCCCGTACGCCACTATGGCACTGCCGACGGCGACCGCCATGGTTTTCTTCGGCGCAGGACTGCTTGCAAGCGCTTGGGAACGGCGTCCTGCACGCCGCGGCCGGATACCGCTCTGGATTCCGGCACTCGTGGGCTTCACGGGTCTCCTTGCAGACCTCTACACGCCTCTCGGTGTAGCGAACGGTATTCTCTACGTGCCGCTAGTCCTTACAGCTCTCTGGTTCGAAAACCGGAGGGCTCCGTTCTTCTTCGCCCTGCTTTGTACCATCCTCGTGCTGCTCGGTTTCTTGGCCGTCCAGCATGATACCCTGAGCTTTTGGCATCAAGGCGTGAACCGGGCGATCACCATCACGCTGCTATGGCTAATTGCCTTGCTCGTTTACTCCTATATGCGAAACAGGGTGAGCCTTGAGACCGAGCGCATCCGCTTTAGTGCCCTAGTGCGCAATGCACCTGATGCGGTGCTCACCATCGATGAAAAGGGGACGATTTCAAGTTTCAATCCGGCGGCCGAAAGGATGTTCGGTTACACGCCGCAGGAAGCGATCGGTCAGAACATCAAGATGCTGATGCCGGAGCCCTATCGTTCGAAGCATGATGGCTATCTCGACCATTATGCGGAAACCGGCAAACAGCGGGTCATCGGCACCACTCGCCAGGTTTCGGGGCGGCGCAAGAATGGCGTCGTCTTTCCGCTCGATGTCTCCGTCAGCGAGGTGAAGACCGGCGGGACGAGAACCTTCGTCGGGATCGTGCGCGACATCAGCGAACGTGTGCGCCAAGAGGAGCGGCTGAAAACGACGCTGGCAAAGCTTGGGGACTATACCGCCGATCTGGAGCGCAGCAATCACGACCTCGACGAATTTGCCTATATTGCCTCGCATGACTTGAAAGAGCCGCTACGCGGGATTCATAATCATTCCCGTTTCCTGCTGGAGGATTATGAAGCCCACCTCGATGATGACGGTGTACGGCGCCTGAACCGATTGGTGCGGCTCAGCCAGCGTATGGAAAAGCTGGTCAATGATCTGCTCTATTTCTCACGGATCGGGCGTCAGCAGCTCGCGGTGAAGCGCGCGGACATCAACCTGATCGTGAAGGATGTGGTGGCCACCATGGAGCATCTCCTGGAAGAGCGCCATGCCAAGGTTGTCATAGACGACCGCTTGCCGGAGGTGATCTGCGACGCGCCGCGCCTGACCGAAGTCTTCCGGAACCTGATTACCAATGCGATCAAATACAACGACAAACCCCAGCCGCTTGTGAGTATCGGCTATCTCGAGCACTTCGTTGCAAAGAATGGCGCGACAGCGCGTGGCGTCTTCTTCGTCAGGGATAACGGCAAAGGCATACCCCAGGAATTCCACGAGGACATTTTCCGTATTTTCAAGCGCTTGGAAAAATCGCAGGATTCGGACGATGGCACGGGCGCAGGTCTGACCTTCGTACGTAAGATAGTCGCCCGTCATAGTGGCGAGATATGGCTGGAATCGGAAGTCGGCGTGGGCACGACGTTCTATTTCACTTTGGGCAGGAAGCGCGAGGGGCAGAATGCAGCAGCGTGACACGCAACCAATCCTCATCGTCGAGGATAGCGAGGACGACTTCGAGGCGACGATGCGCGCTTTCAAGCGCACAAACCTCCGTAATCCAATCCGATGGGCGGCGTCCGGTCGGGAGGCTCTCGACACACTGGCAACCATGAATCCGCGGCCGGGCCTGATCCTGCTCGATCTCAACATGCCGGGGCTCGACGGGCGCAAGACGCTGGAGGCGATCAAATCCAACACGCACTGGCACAAGATACCGGTCGTCATCCTGACAACCTCTAACGACGAGCGCGACATCGAAGGCTGCTACGCGCTCGGTGCCAATACCTATGTGCAAAAGCCGGTCGATCTGGATGGCCTTTTTGCAGCCATACAAAGACTGAAGGAATACTGGTTCGAGATTGCCATATTGCCCCTAGAGGAGTGACCATTGCCGGAAGACTGCACGGTACTGATCATCGACGACAATATCGATGACCGCGAGGTGTACCGGCGCATGCTCAGCCGTGTACCCGGTCCGGCCTACATCGTATCGGAGGCCGAAACAGGCGATGATGGTCTCGCGCTCATCGGCCGCAAACGGCCGAATTGCATCCTGCTCGACTATTCTCTGCCCGGCCGCGACGGCCTTGATGTGCTTGCGGAAATCCTAAAGCGCGATTCTTCCGCGAATGTCATCATGCTGACGGGCCAAGGCAATGAGACCGTGGCCGTCGAGGTGATGAAGAGAGGTGCCCGCGACTACGTCACAAAGGACGCGTTGACGCCGGAAGGGCTGCACCGTTGCGTCCAGAATGCCATCATGCACGGCGCGCTGGAGACCAAGCTGGAGCAGAAGCGCCAGTCCCTTGAGATATTCACCCGTGCAATGGCGCACGATCTCAAGGAACCGCTGAGAACCATCAAATCCTTCAGCAGGATCCTGCATGGCTCGCCCTCGCTTCCGGCCGAGGACCGCGAACTTCTCGACTATATTTTGAGCGCTGCCGATCACATGGAGGACCTGATCGTCAAGGTTTCAGGCCTCACCAAGCTGGAGGTCTCCGGCGAGCTCGAACTCAAGCCGGTCTCGCTTGGTATGGTGCTCGATCAGGTGCGGGACAATCTTCATCAGCAAATCGAAAGCCGTCAGGCGGTGATAACTCACGGAGATCTGCCGGAAGTGATGGGCGACGCGACGTTGCTGATCCAGGCTCTGCAGAACCTCATTTCGAACTCCATCCGCTATTGCGAGGACCGCATGCCCGAGATTCGGATCGTTGCGACCGCGGCCGGCGGCCTTTGCAAACTTTCCCTCAGCGACAACGGCCCCGGCATCGATCCCCAACATCGCGAACTGATTTTCCAGCCGTTCAAACGGCTCGTCGGCCCCGGCATCGAAGGAACCGGCCTCGGACTTGCCATCTGTCGTCGTATAGCGCAACTGCACGGCGGCGCCATCTGGTGCGAGGGAAGCTCCGGCGAAGGGGCAACTTTCATCCTCGAGGTACCGCTCGCCCAATCGGCAGGGCCGGCGCCCGAGCGCATCCCTGCGACGCAGATCGTGCGGCCGCACCCAACCGGGGCAGACGGCAGACTTGCCGAGGTGCTGCTCGTCGAGGATAGCCCGGCCGACATTCAACTTTTTAAGTTGAAGCTCATGCAGCGAGAAAAAGTCAGCTTCAACCTCCATGTCGCGACCAACGGCCGTGAGGCGATGCGATTACTCCAACAGCGTGCCAGGCTGTCGGATCAGCCGCTGATGGACCTTATTCTTCTCGACATCAATATGCCGATTATGGACGGTTTCGAAGTCTTGAACGCACTTTCGGCCGACGAGCGCCTCAGTCAGATTCCCGTCTGCATCCTAAGCACCTCAAGCGACCAGAGCGATATTCAAAGGGCGAAGGCCCTTGGCGCAGTCGGCTATATGATCAAGCCGCCGACCCAGCAGCAGTTGGCAAAGGCGCTGGAGGACATTGTTACGCTGGAACTGAAACCCCACGGCGACACGCTCGTTCTCTGTGTAGAACAATCAAGGCAATCTTCCGCGGCACTGGCATGATTCTCGTAACGGCTCTAGTTGTGGCGCTTCTCGCCACCCCTATTCAAGACGGAATGCACTCGATGGTTTCTGGCATACATCACGTGACGGCTATCACCCGCAAGGTGCAGGCGAACGTCGATTTCTATGCCGGGTTCCTCGGCCTGCGACTCGTCAAACAGACCGCCGGCTTCGAAGACGCAACGCAACTGCATCTCTTCTATGGCGACGCCGACGGAACACCCGGGTCGCTCGTCACCTTCCTTGTTTGGGAGGATGGTTCGCCGGGGCGTGCTGGCTTCGGGCAGATCAGCGAAATTGGGCTTGCCATCGATCCGGCGAGCATCGGCTATTGGCTGACGCGGGCAATGAGCTTCGGCGTTCGAATGGAAGGACCGGCCGACGAGTTCGGTGAGCCCGTGCTGCGCTTCAAGGATCCGGACAACATCATCCTGAAGTTTACCGGCAACAAGGACCTGAGGGCCGCCGCCCCTTGGCACGACGGTCCGGTTCCCGTCGAGCACACCGTACAGCGTGTCCGCGGCGCGACCATGCTGACGGAAGTGCCGGACGAGAGCCGGGGCTTCCTCGAAAGCCATTTCGGCTACCGGTTCCAGGCAAACAAGGGCGCAATCGATCGACTCGTCTCGCCATCGGGCGACATTATCGATGTGCGCAATGCCCGCGGCTTCTGGTCCGGCGCGCCGGGCACCGGCGCGATCGATCATGTGGCCTTCCGTGCCGCCGACGATGCGGAGCTGTCTTCGGTTCACGAGGCGCTCGCCAAGACGAATGCCTCGGCGACCAACACGCATGACCGCAAATATTTCCGGTCGCTTTATGCCCGTGAGCCCGGAGGCACTCTCGTCGAGCTTGCGACCGACAAGCCCGGGATGACGACCGACGAGCCACCGTCAACTCTCGGCTCAAAGCTTTTCCTGCCGCCGAAGGACGCGATTACCGATCTCAGTGATTTGAAGGTCGTGCTGCCGCAGTTTTCCATGCCCGGCGAGCCCCGCGTGAACTATCGCGACCTGCCCTTCGTTCACCGCTTCTACACGCCACCGCATCCTGACGGCAGCGTCTTCGTGCTGCTGCACGGATCGGGCGGCAACGAGACGACGCTGATGCCGTTGCTGCACAAGGTAGCACCGCGAGCGACGCTGCTCGGAGTGCGCGGGCGCGCGACGGAAGAGGGCTTTCCTCGTTGGTACAAGCGCCTAACGCCATTCTCGTTCGACCAGGACGATATCAAGAACGAGGCCGAGGCCTTCGCCGCCTTTATCGACAGCGCCGTCAAATCCTACGGCCTGGATCCGGCGAAGATCGTCTACGTCGGCTATTCAAACGGCGCCAATCTGCTGAACTCGCTGCTCTACCTGCATCCAAACCTCGTTCACCGCGCAGTACTGCTGCGTTCGATGCCTGTGCTGAAGAACTATCCGCATGCCGACCTGACCGGTACCGATCTCCTCGTCATCAGCGGCAAGACCGACGCCTATGGCAAATATGCGAACGAATTGGAGGCACGCCTGAAAACATCTGGCGCGACCGTCGATTCGGATATCATTTCCGGCGGCCATGATCTCGGCGATGCCGATGTGCCGATTATCCAGAAATGGCTTCTGCAGAAAAACCCTTAGACTGGCGGCGCGCAGTAATGCACTGGAACGTCACTCAGGTGCATGCTGTCTTTTGATTGCTTAATCTGATGTTAGCTACCATGAATTTTTCAGAACTCGGACTTTTCTGCTGAATTCTGATTTCAATCGATCACTTTGTTTCCTTCTGCATTAGAATACGCGGAAACATCAACGCCATAGAGCCGCGACGTAAATACACTCTGGAGATTTTTTTATTTATACGATACATTTCTTCGACCTATAGGAATTTTTACGTCTCATATGTCGATACAACGTATAATATAAGTCAATAAATACAATAATTATCAATTATTATTACATATTTCTTCATTAGATTTTCTGTCATCATCCCCTACGCGCATCTTCGTCAACAAATTACCTTATTTTTTCGATTTTTTCTGGCCCTGTTCTATTTTGCTGCAGCGCAAAAAAATCTTGCCGAACTTCGATGAGCGACCTATCTTGGCCGCCACATCGATCGCAGAAGGGGAAATGAATGCCTCCTCGGCCTGTTGACGTCAGCCTGATCATCTCGTCGAGAAATCGGGCCTATGGCCTATTGAACTGCCTTGATGCCGTCGCGACTGCCGCGCGCCAGGCGGAGCGTTTGCGCTTGGAACTCGTTTTCGTAGACAATGGATCCACGGACGGTACGGCGGATGTCTTTAGCAAATGGGCGGCCACGGCGCCCATTGAGACGCGCCTCATCCACGAAACGCTGCCCGGCCTCGCCAATGCCCGGAATGCCGGAATAAGGGCTGCCGCTGGCTTTATCCTTGCTTTCACGGATGACGATTGTGAAGTCTTTCCGGATTACTTCACGGCCATCCACGCCGCCTTCGCCAATGATAAGCAGCTCATCATGCGCGGCGGCCGCATCGAGCTCGGCGATGAGCGCGATCTTCCCGTCACCATCAAGACCGAACTCGAACCCGCCGTATTGACCAGCGAACTCCATGCCGGAGGCTTCATCCACGGCGCCAACATGGTCTTCCCAAAAGCGCTTGCCGACACAATCGGTATCTTCGATCCGCGCTTCGGCGCCGGATCGCCGTTCCGCTCGGGCGAGGACACCGATTACACTCACCGTGCCTTCAACGCCGGTATCCGCGTTGAATATTTCCCCGAGATCGTCGTCAAGCACTTCCATGGTCGCCGCAAGGTCGAGGATATTCATCGCCTGCAGGCCGGCTACGCATTCGGCAATGGGGCGCTCTATGCGAAATACATGTTCGACCGGCGCTCCAACATGCGCGGCATGCTGCGCTGGGATATCCGTCAGGCGATCAAGGAAGTCATTAGCGGTCGCAAGATGAGTGAAGAAATGGGGCTCACCTATCGCCGCCAGCTTCGCGATCAAATCACCGGCATGCTCGCCTATTGGCGGAGCGCCAAATCCAAGAGCCCGGCGGCACCATCGGCAATCCATAAGTGATCCGCCACCGCAAGCCACGCGCTCGATCCGTGATAAATTCGATTGGAACCTGAATGGCAGAACATGCAGTTGCGCATGCCGACCTGAAGAAGAAGACGGCGCTGTCCGTCCTCTGGTCGGTGGTCCGCGTCGCGTGGAGTACCGTCGCAACCTTTGTCATCTTCGTCATTCTCGCCCGAATCCTCGGCCCCGCCGATTTCGGAACGTTCGCGCTCGCGAGCCTTTTCGTCGAGATCGGCCGCGTGCTCGCCTATGCCGGCCTCGGCGATGCGATCACGCGCCAGCTCGATCTTGATGAGGAGCTTGCCGACACGTGCTTCTGGGCGACCATCGCCTTCAGCGCCATCGTCGCGTCCCTCGTCTTCGTCTTCGCACCCTACTATGGCCTGCTCGTGCGTGATCCCGCAGTGGCCGGCATCCTGCGATGGCTTGCGCCGCTGCTCATCCTTTCATCGCTTGCGGTCATCCACAATGCCCGCCTCGCCCGCGAATTCGGCCATAAGAGCCTCGCCGGCCAGGCAATCGCCGCGAGCCTGCTGTCCGGGATCACCGCTGTCGTCTGCGCCTTTCTCGGCTGGGGCGTCTGGGCACTCGTTGCGCAGACCGCCGTCAACGCCGCCGTGACCGTGCTCCTCGGCTGGTTCTACTATCCGTGGATGCCGAAGTTTCGCTTCAACGTCGCGATGTTTCGCTCCGTCTTCCTCTTCAGCGTCAGCCTCGTCGTCACGCAGCTCATGTGGATGCTGCTCGCTCGCGTGCAAGATATCTTCATTTCCCGCTGGTACGGCGCCGTCGAGGTTGGCCGCTACCGCATCGCCTGGCGGCTGATCGAACTGATTGGCCAGGCCGTTCTCGCGCCCATCGGTAGCGTCTCGCTTGTCACGCTGTCGCGCCTGCAGAACGATCGTGTGGCCTTCCGCAATGCCTATAACAAGATCGTCGGCGCGGCCGCACTCGGTACGATCCCGCTGCTCTTCGGTTTCGGGGCGCTGTCGAACGACATGATCGCCCTGCTCTTCGGCGACAAGTGGGGCAATGCCGGCGATATCGCCACCGTGCTGGTGTTGATGTCCGTGCCTTTCGTGACGAACTTCTTCGCATCTTCGGCGCTCTCGGCCGTCAATCGTGCGGAATCGATCCTCTCGGTCGCCGCCCTCCAGTTTGCCGCAACACTGGTCCTCACCTGGCTGCTGGTCCCCTACGGCATCCTTGCGGTTGCGGCCGGCTACGTGCTGCGAGCTTGGCTGACGATGCCTTACCAGCAGTATGTCCTAAGCAAGTATGCCGGGATCGACGCCGTAGGCACATTCAAGGCAGTCGCCCTTCCCTTCTGCGGCGGCGCGCTCATGGCTGTCTGCGTCTGGTTCGCCCACCCGTTCATCGCTGACCATCTTCAAAGCCGCTGGGTATCGCTCGGCGTCAGCATCGGCGTCGGCGCTGTTATTTATCTGGCCTTCCTGCCGGTCTTCGGCTGGTCGGCTATCCGTCCCTATATCGCACTTGGCAAATCGCTGCTGCCGTTCGGCAAACGGGCCGAGGCTTAGCCTCGCAGCCAGGCCAGCAAACAGGAGCTTCCATGCAGGAAACCAACATTACAATCATCAATCGGCTTCAGGGCTTGATCGCAAACAACCTCTCCGACGTTGTGGACCCGGCGGAGCGTTTCGCGCTGCTCGATTTCCCGAACCACTACAACATCGGCGACAGTGCCATCTGGCTCGGCGAGCTTGCCTATTTCGACCGCCGCAAGACGCGGCCGTCCTACGTGACCGAGATCCCGACCTATAACGAGGAGCGGATGCTCGCCGCAATCGGCGACGGCCGCATCTTCCTGCACGGCGGCGGCAATTTCGGCGACATATGGGCCGGCTATCGCCAGTTCCGCGAAGGTCTGCTGACGAAATTCAAGGGCCGTCCGATTGTGCAGATGCCGCAGACGATCCATTTCAAGGAGCAGGCCAACATCGACAGCACGGCGCGCGCGATCGAGCAGCACGGCAACTTCACGCTCCTGGTGCGCGACAAGAAGAGCCTTGAATTCGCTCGCCGCTGGTTCCAATGCGAAACCCGCCTCTGCCCGGACATGGCCTTCTGCATCGGCCCGGTCGCCCGCCCGGCACCACAGCACGAGTTGCTGCTCAACCTTCGCGAAGATCAGGAAGTCGGCGCCGCCCAGGACCTCACCGCCGCCACGGGACGACACGGCACAGTCAAATCCGACTGGCCGGACGAGCCTGCCGATTTCCAAAAGCAGACCAAGCATACCGCGATCCTGAAGGGCCTGATGTCCGGAAAGATTGGCGGACGTGCCCGCATGACCGAGCTTGCCTATCGCGAGCGCGCGCAGCAGCGTTTCGACCGCGGCGTGGCATTGCTCAGCTCGGCGCGCCAGGTGATCACCGACCGCATGCATGGTCACATCATGTGCGTGCTTCTCAGTGCCGACCATTGCGTGCTGGACAACAGCTACGGCAAGACAAGCAGCTTCATCGAAGCCTGGGGAACCTGCAACACGGAAAAGGCAGAGCTTGCCGCCACCGTCGACGAGGCTCTTGCGATCCTCGACGCGTGGCGCGTAACGCAGGCCGCCGTCGCCTGACCCATCAGCCTCGCCGGGCGACCATGATCCCGGCGAGCACCACGGCTCCGCCAATCGCCTGCATCGGGCCGATCGCTTCGCTGAGCAAAGCCCAGGCAAGGATTGCCGCGACAACGGGCTGGAGCAGCAGCGTCAGCGAGGAGAAAGCGGCCGGCAGATAGGCGAGCGCATAAGCGATCGCCACCTGGCCGCCCGCATGGCTGATGAAGGCGAGGCCGAAAACCACCCCCCAGCCATAGGCTGTCGCCGGCAGTATCTGATCCTCGAAGAAGAAAGCCAGCGGAAACACGCAAACCGCGGCGGAAGCCGTGCTCCAGAGCATGATGCGGATCGTATCGAAGCGGCTGCGCAGTCTGCCTATGGCAAGGATGTATCCGGCATAGAACATCGCGGCGACGATCGCGACTCCATCACCCCGCAAATCTCCGTTCCCCAAAGCAGCAGGTCCGCCCTTCAGGATGATGACACCGACCAAGGCCAGCGCCAGGCCCAGAACGAAGAGCCGGGTCACCACCGCGCGGAAAAACAGGAAGCCGATCGCCGTGACAAAGACCGGTGCAAGATTCGCGAGCAGTGTCGCGTTGGCAACCGATGTCATGGTGATCGAGAGGTGCCATGCGGCAAGATCCAGGGACAGGATTGCGCCCGGCAGGATCAGCAAGGCGTAATCCGAAAGCTTTTCCGGCTTCGGCCCGGCGTCCTTACCCTTGATCAGCGAGAATATGAAAATCGGTATCAATGCGAGCGCGACGCGCCAGAACGCCGTCGCCATCGGCCCGACCTCGGACAGCCGCACGAAAATCGGCGAGCCGCCGATTGCTGCTCCTCCTAAAATCAGCGCTGTCAGGGCAAAACGGTTGGACGATACTGTTTCGACTGTAGGGGAAGCGGCCTGCGACATGAATCTCGAAGCTTTCTCCGCCGCTGGCTTTGAAAGCGACGATCTGGCAGCGAATTACCAGATGCGAGCAACCGAGGATAGTGTAAGAGCGACAAAGACCGACAAAAGTAGTCGGTGACGTGATCCTTAACCAGAAATCACCGTCGCGAATTCCGGATTGCCGCGGATCGTATTGCTCACCGTGCAGATTTCTTCCGCCGCATGGGCGATCTTCTGCCGCGTCTCGTCGTCGATATCGCCCTTGATGCTGAAGGCGATGTTGAACGTCTGCACGCGCGAAGGCCCCTCCGTCGCCTTCTCTCCGCTCACATCCGCGCTGATTTCGGTGATCCTGTCGAGGATGCCTATCTGGCTTGCGGCAATGCGTGCGCTGAGCACCAGGCAGGCCGAAAGCGAAGAGTAAAGCAGGTCCAGCGGATTGAAACCCGGCTGCGAGGCGCCGGTGACAATGTCGAGCTCGCCCTTGGTCGCCGAGGTGATGTGCGGAAAGCCGGTGCGCCCGAGAACGGCGGTCGCGCCCGTGGGTCTTGGTTTTACCTTGAGGTCGGCCATGCTGCGAAACTCCGTTGTTATCCCGATTCAGATAGTGCCTTTGCCTTCCACCGGCAACGAACCGTTTCCCGCAAATCCGAAGACGCGCGGATATGAATCCTGTATCAGGCAAGCCATGAAGAAAAAACAGATCGCGATCATCGGCGGGGGTCCCGCGGGTCTCATGGCGGCCGAAGTGCTTTCGGCATCCGGGCACGCCGTCACCGTCTACGAGGCCATGCCGACGGTGGCGCGAAAATTCCTGCTTGCCGGCAAATCCGGCCTCAACATCACCCACTCGGAAGGCTACGCGAGTTTCGTCACCCGCTTCGGCAAGGCGGGCGACCGGCTGCGATCCGCCTTGGACGGCTTCACGCCAGCCGATGTCCGCGCCTGGGCGGAAGGCCTCGGCACCGAGACTTTCACCGGCTCCTCCGGCCGGGTCTTCCCAACGGTGATGAAGGCCTCGCCGCTGCTACGTGCCTGGATCGCCCGCCTCGAAGGGCAAGACGTCGAAATCCTGACCCGCCACTGCTGGACCGGCTTCGAGGACGGCGGTTACGCTTTTGAGACACCGAAAGGCCATCTGGTCGTCCGCCCCGATGCCGCCTTGCTGGCGCTTGGCGGCGCCAGCTGGCCACGGCTCGGCTCGAATGCCGCCTGGGTGCCTTGGCTCCGAGATAGGGGCGTCGCCATTTCTCCATTCCGCCCCGCCAATTGCGGCTTCGACGTTGATTGGAGCGAGACTTTCCGCGAGCGTTTTGCCGGAGAGCCACTCAAATCCGTCACTGCGACCTCGCCCGCCGCCACCTTTCCCGGCGAGTTCGTCATCAGCCGCCACGGCATCGAGGGCAGCCTCGTCTACGCGCACGCCGCAGCCCTTCGCGACGAGCTTGAGGACGGCAAGCTCGCATCTCTGTTCATTGACCTCGCGCCCGGAAGAAGCCCCGAACGCCTCGCAAGGGACCTCGGTCGGCAGGACAGGAAAGCCAGCCTCTCCAACCGCCTCCGCAAGGGCGCCGGCCTGGACGGCACCAAGATTGCCCTGCTGCGCGAACGCGCGAGCGAAACCGAGCTCAAGGATCCGCTCAGCCTCGCCGGTCTCATCAAATCCCTGCCGATCCCGCTCTCCCGCCCCCGCCCTATCGCTGAGGCCATATCCTCGGCAGGCGGCATCGAATGGAGGGCACTTGACGATGGCTACATGCTGAAGGCCGTCCCCGGCCTCTTTGCTGGCGGAGAAATGCTCGACTGGGAAGCGCCGACCGGCGGCTATCTGCTAACGGCGTGCCTGGCGACAGGCAAGGCTGCTGCCATAGGCCTCGAGAGATGGCTTGGGGGCCGATAATCCCACAAGAAAAAGCCCCCACATCTGCTGTCGCAGGATTGTGAGGGCCTTTTTTCTGCAATGGTCGGTGTTTGGCCTCCCTTGCAGGGTTGTCAGGGACCGTACGTCTCTGACTGCTAATATAGTACTCCTTCGGCGGGGCTCCTGCAAATGAAAAAGCCCCCACCTGTGTTGCTAAGTGAGGGCCTTTTAGTTTGCGAGAAGGCCAGTGCGTGTTGGAAGCGCACTTCGCTTTCGCATGGGCTTGTTAGGGGGCGTATCTTCCTAACGACTAAAATAATACACCTGCGACGGCTCCCGCAGCAAACGGAAAGACTCCCACCAGAGACGAAGAATGTTCCAGTGGGAGCCCTTGTTGCCTACTGACGTGGCCCTCCGGCATACATCAGTGAGCACTAACGTATAGGCGGATGCTGACCCTACTCAACGGAAGACTTCGCAACTTAGTTAACCGCTCACTTTGAACTGGAACCGCAATTCGCCTCGCAACAAAACCAAATCTTTGGCGTACGGTCAGTTGTTCCTTGATGGGGAGTCTGACAAACGCAGGCAGGAACGCTCTGAGCGTCTGTCTGAAGAGTTCGCTTAGGTGCCGCATGTCGCGCCCCGGGCTGGCCACATGAATGACAAATGGCACCGGAAGTGGTGCCCAGAGCCGGAATCGAACCAGCGACACGCGGATTTTCAATCCGCTGCTCTACCAACTGAGCTATCTGGGCATCCGTGCTTCATGAGGCATTCCTCGTTCGAAAGAAATGCGGGGGCCTTGGTTCGCCCCGGAAGCGAGCGGGGTTATAGCATCTTGTCCGGCCATGGCAAGCATCAAATGACAGTTTTTTGGCGACCCGGGATATTTTGCGGATTTGCGAGCAAATTGAAGGAGTTCGCTGTGGATTTCCCTGGCTATTGCTCGTCGTCGTATTCCGCCTTCTTCTCATCCTCGGTGACCGGGATGGCGTAGGCGCCGCCGAGCCAGCGGGAAAGATCGACCTCCCGGCAGCGGTTGGAACAGAAGGGATAGTGCTCGCGGTGAGAGGGTTTGCCGCATTCCGGGCAAGGCCGGATCTTGCGTAGCGGCTCGACCTTTGCCGTCGTTTTGGTTTCTTCGGACATACTGATCCTCCTTCGGGCTCAGCCCTCGGGCCACCGGCTATACACGTCGAAGCCTTCGCCGGTGAGCAACAGGATGGTCTCATAGAGCGGCAGGCCGACCACGTTTGTGTAGGAGCCTACCATTTTCTGCACAAAGGTGCCGGCGAGCCCCTGGATGCCGTAAGCACCCGCCTTGCCGCGCCACTGGCCGGACGCAAGATAGTTCTCGATTTCGAAACCGGAAAGGCGCTTGAAGCGTACCTTCGTCTCGACGATCTTCTGGCGGATCTTGCGGTCGGGCGTCACGAGGCACACACCGGTATAGACCCAGTGGCTGCGACCGGAGAGCAGATGGAGCGAAGCGGACGCCTCATCGGCGAATTCGGCCTTGCCGAGAATACGGCGGCCGACGGCAACCACCGTGTCGGCCGCAAGAATATAGCTGCCCTTCCAGGCCGGGTCGCCCTTGAGCGCGGCAAGCGCCGCTTCGGCTTTTTCCGTCGACAGGCGCCTGGCGAGCGAACGCGGATGCTCGGACTTCTTCGGCGTCTCGTCGATGTCCATCGGCATCAGGCGCGAGGGCTCGATGCCTACCTGATTGAGCAGGTCGATGCGGCGCGGTGAGCCGGAAGCCAGAATGAGCTTGTATGTGAGCGCCATGGACCCTCGACCGGAAACGGAACCTTTGAGACGACTTCCGGCACAAGCCTACTTGAAGCGATAGGTGATGCGGCCCTTCGTGAGATCGTAGGGCGTCATTTCCACAAGCACCTTGTCGCCCGCCAGAACGCGGATGCGGTTCTTGCGCATGCGGCCCGCCGTGTGGGCGATGATTTCGTGCTCGTTTTCGAGCTTCACGCGAAAGGTCGCGTTCGGCAGAAGTTCGGTCACGATACCCGGGAATTCGAGGACTTCTTCTTTAGGCATATAAGGGTTTTCTTCCTGTCGGTTGAGCTGGCGGCATCGGACCGCCTCAAATTTGCGCGGAAACTACACAATCAACGTTCATTTGTGAACCTTGTTGATCGGGCTTTCTGCCATTTGTTTCACGCCGATTGCGCGGCGAGGCCATTTCTCCTGATGAGCCGGCTTTCGATCAAGCCTGTAAGGTGATCGCGGACCTCGCGATAGGCATCCAGGATCTGCTCGCGGGTACCGGTCGCCACGGTTGGATCCATCGTCGGCCAGTAGACCACTTCAACCGCGTTGGAGCGCGTCAGTTCCAGTGCTGCGTGATGCGCCTGAGGCGACAGCGTGATGATGAGATCGAAATAATCATCCTCGAGCTCTTCAAGGGTCTGCGGCTGCCGGCGCCCGAGCGAGAGACCGATCTCGTCAAGCACGACATCGACGAATGGATCGCGTTCGCCAGCGCGAATGCCTGCCGAGCGTATATAGGTAGTCGCAGGCAGCATGCTACGGGCGATCGCTTCGGCAATCGGCGAGCGAATGGCGTTCATCCCGCACATGAAAAGGATCGCGCCGTGCGCTTTTCCCTCTGCCGTGTGTTCCCCCGGCGCCACTGGTATCATCCGCGCCAGTGCAGCACGCAGACGAGCGTGAAGATGCGGCGCGCAGTGTCGAAATCGACCTCGATCTTGCCGGCAAGCCGGTCCTTCAGCGTCTGCGAACCCTCATTGTGGATGCCACGCCGCCCCATGTCGATGGCCTCGATACGGCTCGGCGAAGCAGACCGGATCGCCTCGTAGTAACTCTCGCAGATCATGAAATAGTCTTTCACGATCCGGCGGAAAGGCGTCAGCGACAGGATATGGGTCGCGACATCCCGCCCCTCTTCCGTGGTGATGCCGAAGACGAGCTTGGAATCGGCCAGCGAAATATTCAGCCGGTAGGGTCCGCCGCTATGGCCGACAGGCTCGAACCGGTTTTCCTCGATGAGATCGAAGATGGCGACGGCGCGCTCATGCTCGACATCGGGCGTCGAACGGCCGATCGTGTCGTCGAGGATGACATCAGAGAGCCGGAAGTCGCCCTTTGCCATGCCTCACCTTTCGAGATTGAGGCGGATCGCGACCGATCGCGCGTGAGCGTCAAGTCCTTCGGAAACTGCGAGCGCGATCGCCGCCGGCCCGAGTTCGCGGAGTTGCTGCGGCCCAAGCCGGAGGATCGACGTCCGCTTGACGAAATCGAGCACCGAAAGACCGGAGGAGAAGCGGGCAGAGCGCGCCGTCGGCAGAACGTGGTTCGAGCCGCCGACATAATCGCCGATTACTTCCGGCGTATGCGCGCCGATGAAGATCGCGCCGGCATTGCGGATGCCGTCGAGCAATGCATCCGGATCGGCGACAGCAAGCTCAAGATGCTCGGCAGCGATGCGGTTGGCCAGCGGGACGGCGTCCTTCAGGTTCTTTACCATGATGACGGCGCCGAAATCCCGCCAGCTGGCGGCCGCCGTTTCCGAGCGGTTCAGCGTTTTCAACTGCCGCTCCACGGCAGCTTCGACCGCCTTGCCGAATTCGGCGTCATCGGTGGCCAGGATCGCTTGAGCACCTGCGTCGTGCTCCGCCTGGGCCAGGAGATCGGCTGCGATCCAGTCCGGGTTGTTGTCCTTGTCGGCGATGACAAGCACTTCGGACGGACCGGCGATCATGTCGATGCCGACGGTGCCGAAAACCTGGCGCTTGGCGGCCGCGACATAGGCGTTGCCCGGGCCGGTGATCTTTGCGACCGGGGCGATCGTTTCCGTGCCGTAAGCCAGCGCTGCAACCGCCTGCGCCCCGCCGACACGGTAGATTTCCGAAACGCCGGCGAGCTTTGCCGCCGCAAGCACCGCCGGATTAACAGCGCCGCCCGTCGCCGGGACCACAATGACGATGCGCTCGACGCCTGCCACCTTTGCCGGGACCGCATTCATCAGCACCGAACTCGGGTAACTCGCCGTACCGCCGGGTACATAGAGGCCGACCGCCTCGATCGCCGTCCACCGCGAACCGAGCCCGACGCCCATGGCATCTTCGTAGATATCATCCTTCGGCAGCTGCCGGCGATGATGGGATTCGATCCGCACGGCGGCCACCTTCAGCGCGCCGAGCACCTCGGCAGGAACAGCCTCCACCGCAGCATCGATTTCCGCCTCGGTGACGCGCATCGGCACCGCAGCAAAATCAATGCCGTCGAATTTCTTCGAATATTCGGCGAGCGCCGCGTCGCCGCGGGTCCGCACGTCATCGATGATCGCGCGCACGACCGCGTTCACGTCTTCCGAAACCTCGCGCTTGGTCGTCAGAAACGCGGCAAAGCGCTGTTCGAAACCGTCCGATGCCTGATCCAGCCAGATTGCCAACGCAGCTATTCCTTCTCAATAAGACACAAGGAGAGTCTTCATGCGCCCGGGTGGCGCGGCTTGGAGGCGGTTTCCCATGCTCCGCCGATATCCGCAAGCGCCGCCTCGATGCATTCGACGTCGAGGACGATCTCAGCCTCGCCGGCAAGCGTCAGCTCGATCGTACCTTCTGGCCCCTCGCCCTTCTGCTCGAAGGCAACGGACAGCAGAGAAAGCACCTCGTCGCGCCGCCTGCGATTAATACCCGTGGAACGGACGGCCAGGACGCGCTTGAACACCAGAGCCGCCCGACGGCGCTCGAAGCCTTTGCGCTTCCTGATAGCCTCTTCCCAGACGAAGCGGTTGGCAGCAATCGAAAACTGCCCATCGCGCGGCGACCAGGCCATGTCGCCGACCTTGAAAACGCTATCCTGCATGTGGGCGGAGACCACGGCAAGATCTTCATTGTCGAGCGCAAGAAGCTTCAGATCCGTCATGCAGGCAAAACCCCGGTTCTATCTGGCACCACCTGGATGGTGATGCGTCAGACAACGGAAATAGGATGCCTCGGCGGAATGCGCAACCGGGATAAAGCGGCTATGAACGCCTCTTCCCTATTCGCTGACGCGCTCGACGATCGCCCCGCAGCGGGTGAGCTTTGCTTCCAGCCGCTCGAAGCCGCGATCGAGATGATAGACGCGGGAAACCACGGTCTCTCCTTCGGCGGCAAGACCGGCGATCACCAGCGAAACGGACGCACGAAGATCGGTTGCCATCACAGGCGCGCCCTTCAGCCGCTGCACGCCCTCGATCTTGGCCGTCTGGCCGGAAAGCGAGATCTTCGCGCCGAGACGGGCTAGCTCCTGCACATGCATGAAGCGGTTTTCGAAGATCGTTTCCGTCACGTGCGAAATGCCGGAAGAGCGCGTCATGAGCGCCATGAACTGCGCTTGCAGGTCAGTCGGGAAGCCCGGGAACGGATCGGTCACGACGTCCACCGGCTTGATGCCGCCGCCATTGCGCCTGACGCGGATGCCGTTGTTGGTCGGCGAAATCTCGGCGCCTGCGCGGCGGATCGTTTCCAGCGCCGTTTCAAGCAGCGTCGTGTCGGTATTCTCAAGAACGACGTCGCCGCCGGCCATCGCAACGGCTATCGCATAGGTGCCGGTCTCGATGCGGTCCGGCAGAACGCGGTGGCGTGCGCCCGAGAGCGACTGCACGCCTTCAATCGCAATCGTCGAGGTGCCGTGCCCGGAAATTTTCGCACCCATGGCGTTCAGGCAGTTCGCGAGATCGACGACTTCGGGCTCACGGGCGGCATTGCCGATGACCGTGGTGCCGCGCGCAAGGGTTGCCGCCATCATCATCACGTGGGTCGCACCGACCGAAACCTTCGGGAAGGTGTAGCGCGTGCCAATCAGCCCGCCGGACGGGGCCGTCGCATTGACATAGCCGCCGTCGATTTCAAGGTTTGCGCCAAGCGCTGCCAATCCTTCGAGGAAAAGATCCACCGGACGCGTGCCGATGGCGCAACCGCCCGGCAGCGAAACACGGCAGTGGCCCTCGCGCGCTAGGAGAGGCCCGATGACCCAGAAGGAAGCGCGCATCTTCGAAACCAGCTCGTAGGAAGCCGTCGTGTCGACGATGGTGCGGCAGGTGAAGTGGATGGTGCGCGCATAGGAGTCCTCCTGGCGCTCGCGGCGGCCGTTGACGGCAACGTCGACGCCGTGATTGCCGAGGATCCGCATCAGCAGTTCGACATCGGCCAGATGCGGAACGTTTTCGAGCGTCAGCGTGTCGCTGGTCAACAGCGAGGCGATCATCAGCGGCAAGGCGGCATTCTTGGCGCCGGAAATCGGAATGATGCCATTGAGCTCATTACCGCCGACAATTCTGATACGATCCATGAGGGACTTACGGGCTGCGCCCGCCTTTCTGAAAGTTCTGCCTTAAAAAGGGAGGGAGGTCTTTAGACGAATTCCGTACACGCTTCAATTCGCAGCGGAGCGAACATTACGATTCGTCCATTTTTGCGGCAGGAAGCCCACTTGTCTCGTCCTCCTGCCCGGCGCGCCGCGCCCGCGTCTGGTGCTTGCGGCGGGCGAGGTTTTCGCGAAGCTTTTCGGCGGCGCGCTCCCGGCGCAGCTTCGCCTGCTCTTCGATCATGGCCTTGCGGCCTTTCGCGGCTTTTTCGGTATTGTCATCCATGCGCCATGTTTAACGGATTCCGCCCTGCGCAAAAAGAGCTTACCCGTTAATACATGCGAAGTTGGAATTTGCGGCTTGCGCTTATCGAGAAGCTGTGGCAATAGGCCCCCCGTTCACGCAATGCAGCCGTTCGGCTCACGCGTGCTGGTCCTGCTGCCGTAGCTCAGTGGTAGAGCACACCCTTGGTAAGGGTGAGGTCGGTGGTTCAATCCCACTCGGCAGCACCAGTTTTCCGCTAAAGTGAGAGGCGAGAAAAAGCCACCGCGGATCCAGCTCTTTGAGCACGGCCCCCTTAACGTCTTCAGTAGATCGTTAGGCTGGATGGGCCGCATTTTCTTCGGCGGTGGCGTCAAGTTGTCCCTTTAGCTGACGAGCTGCTCGGCTCGTGCTGCGATTCTCTCATAGGCGCGATCGATTGGTTCGCGCGCATCGGGTAATGGCTCGCATCCGGGAACAAAGGGACGCATCCCGAGCCGCAGAAGAGCCTTCAGGTGATCCCGGCCGGATTCAGAACCCGCGACCCGTGCGAATGGCTTCATCGCAAAACCGGCAGGATAGAGGCGTCTGAATTCAGGAAAGTTCGTGAAGCCTTCGTGATTGTCGCCCCAGAGAAGGAAGCTCTCGGCGGGCGCTCCTTCGGCGAGGATCACTTCATGGGTTTCGAGCACAACGTGGAAATATTCAATCACCTCCCCGTCGGCCGGAGGGGCCGGCGCAATGGAGATCCCATTGACGAGATCCTTCGCCAGGATGAGGACGCCATCGATGAACAGAGCATGGCCAGGGGAGAGATAGAGATCCCTGTGAGGAGTCCGATCATCCAGCGCATACCGCGAAATGCGGATCGGCACGATGTCGGGATTCCAGGATGAACCGCTTCGCTTGTAGAGACTACGACCGACCCATTTCACCGGCATGGCTTGGCCGCGCACGGTTTCGACAAGATCGCCGATCTGAAGACTCTCGACGCAAACCTCGCCTGTTGGCGTCAGAACAGAGGTGCCACGGAGAAAGCACCTGGAACCGCCGCGACCGCCGCCCTGTTGATTGCCGCCCTGATTGCCTCCCTGCTGGTTGCCGCCCTGATTACCACCCTGCTGGGCTTGAGCGCTGAACGAAGGAAGTATCGCGGCCGCGAGAGTACCCATCGCCGCTAATCTGGCCCCTGTTGCCGCAGCCAGACCGAGGAAATGACGCCGCGCATGATTGAGCTGCGAGTACCGTTCTTCGTTTGAAGACATGCCTCTCTCCCCTGGCCCGGAGATGAAATACTGCATGTCATTCTGCATCAGCTTTCGATTTTAGAAAATCTGCACATTTTCATGCTCGACATAGCCATAGTCGCTGTGGTCGCAACCAAAGATGAGTACCACTCCGCCTTTTGGATGAAGGTACTACTGTCGGCATATGCCAATGCATGAGATGTCGCGGCACCAGTTTCGCCAAGAATCGAATTGCATTTCTCGTTCGCCGCTCGTGCGATGATCAAAACGCGATTGCCGCCAACAAATAACCCGCTACAATGCCTATGTGCGGGGTCTTGCGAGAGGAACGGAAGACCCCGGGTGTGCGTTTTGGCGTAGACACAGGAGGAATGGCTTATGGCAACAGAGAGATGGGGCAATCCGGTCAAGGTCGGCTTCGAAAACGCCGATGCGAGAACCGTGAACGGCCCGTTCGATGCATTGAAATGCCTCACCGACCTTTGGCCCGTCACCCGCGGCCTGCACTATCTCAAAGCCCGCAGTACCTGCCGTGCGGCCCTTGACGGGCGCAAAACCTGCGAGGAAGCGCGCGCCGAGTTTCTGGCAGCTGCGGAAGAAGCCAAGCTCAAGCTTCACTGACGAGCGCGACGCGCTCGCCACCGCTGCTATCCGTCAAAACGACGTAGCAATCCATTATCGCGAACGACGGCTCCTTCAGCAGTCGTTACCGCCTTCCATCTCGATATAGCCGACGCCGATAATCGTTCCATCCGGTGCGCGGATGAAGGATGGAAGATAATGCGCTTCGACCGGAGCACAGCTAGGAGAGTCGATAAATTCGTTCAGCGCAATCTGGTCCTGCGGCAGCGCGGAGTAGTGTTCCACGTCGCCCTCAAGTGAAGCATAGGCGGGAGAGCTAAATACCGCCGACGCGGCAAGGAAGGCGGGAATGGCCAAACGGAAAATCGTCCTCATGACAGTCTCCAGCGTTGAAATCAGGCAGTCAACACGCCAGACGTGGTTTTGGTTCCGTTGACCAGTCACTGCCGCAGCAGGCGGCTCTTGACGTGACCCTTGCCGACGACCTCCTCTGCGATCTCGACAGCGCGATCATCGTCGCCTTCCCGTTGCACGATGCCCTCCAAAACAACATAAGAGCCGACAACCGTCACAGTAACCTGATCGACATTCAGGTCGCGGGCGGCGTGGAGGGCGCTTTCCACCGAGGCTTTCGTTGCTGAGTTGCCATGTCCTTCGGCGCAGCCTTCCTGCGCGTTCCAGGGTTCAAACGGAAGTACCATAGGGGATCTCCACCGGTAATAATCCCTAACGCTCGGCATGGCTTTTGGTTGCATGTCCACGGGTAAGCAGCGGGTGAGCAATGGAGATTTGAGGCTGTACTTTGCTCTGGCCGACCTTTGCGATATCTAGTGAAACAGCGGTGGAGGCAATTCAATGAAAGTGGGCGTTTCGGCTATCCTCGTAGCGTTTCTGCTCTGCAGCTGCACGTCGTCGGATACGGCGAATGAGCTTGAGCCGATCCCCGGCAGCATCACGTATGGCGGCCAGCCGAGAACGAAACTGACGAAGTCGCCGGTTGGCAGCGCCGTCTATAACACTTTTCACGATTCAAGCGGCAACCGCGTAGAGGAAACATACATCCTCCAGCCGGATCGCAGCCTCAAGCTCGTGCGCCGGCAAGTCATGTCCGACTTTGACGACTAAAGCCCGTGCTTGACAGGAATCACAATCAAGAACATTCAAGGAACACCTAACCTGTCCGTGCGCGATTCCGCACGGCGCCAACCGGACGGCTGGATGTATCTCGAAAAGCTCAATCCACAACAGCGCATGGCGGTCGAACATGGCACGCTTGCCGAGGGCATCCATATTGCTGGCCCGCTGCTGGTCATCGCCGGTGCGGGGTCCGGCAAGACCAACACGCTGGCGCACCGGGTTGCGCATCTGATCGTCAAGGGGGCCGACCCGCGCCGCATCCTGCTCATGACCTTCTCCCGCCGGGCGGCTTCCGAAATGGCGCGCCGTGTCGAGCGCATCTGTGCCCAGGTTCTCGGCGCCAATTCCGGCATCATGGCCGATGCGCTTGCCTGGAGCGGTACCTTTCATGGGATTGGCGCGCGGCTGCTTCGCGACTACGCTGAGCAGATCGGGGTCGACCCCGCCTTCACCATCCACGACCGGGAAGACAGCGCCGATCTGATGAACCTCGTTCGTCACGAGCTCGGCTTTTCGAAGATGGAGAGCCGCTTTCCCACCAAGGGGACCTGCCTTGCGATCTACTCCCGAGCCGTGAATTCGGAGACGGAGCTGTCTCTGGTTTTGCGTGACGCGTTCCCTTGGTGCGCTGCGTGGGAAAAACAACTTCGCGAACTCTTCGCCGCCTACGTCGAGGCCAAGCAGAGCCAGAACGTCCTCGATTACGACGACTTGCTGCTTTACTGGGCACAGATGGTTGCCGAACCGATGATCGCCGGGGATATCGGCAGCCGCTTCGACCATGTGCTCGTTGACGAGTATCAGGACACGAACCGCTTGCAGTCTTCTATCCTGCTGGCGTTGAAGCCCGGAGGCCAGGGGCTGACTGTCGTCGGGGACGATGCACAATCGATCTATTCCTTCCGGGCCGCCACCGTCCGCAACATCCTCGATTTCCCTGCGTCGTTCAGCCCGGCAGCCAATATCGTTACGCTCGACCGCAACTACCGCTCGACGCAGCCGATCCTTGCTGCGGCCAATGCCGTGATTGATCTTGCCTCGGAGCGCTTTACCAAGAACCTCTGGACGGAGCGGCAATCGGCTGAGCGCCCTCGCCTCGTCACGGTGCGCGACGAGGCCGACCAGGCGCGCTATGTCGCAGACAAGGTGCTGGAGAACCGGGAGGAAGGCACGCGGCTGAAAAGCCAGGCGGTGCTCTTCCGCGCCTCCCATCACAGCGGCCCGCTGGAGGTCGAGCTCACCCGCCGCAACATTCCATTCGTGAAATTCGGCGGCTTGAAGTTCCTCGACAGCGCGCATGTCAAGGATATGCTCGCCGCTCTCCGCTTTGCGCTCAACCCGCGGGACCGGGTTGCCGGCTTCCGGCTGATGCAGATCCTGCCGGGCGTCGGTCCTTCGACCGCCCAGCGCGCACTCGATCAGATGGCGGGAGACCCAAGCCCGCTGCAGGCGCTCGCGGCCATGCCCGCCCCGCCCCGCGCCGGGGAGGATTGGACATCCTTCGTCTCAGTCATGCAGGAATTGAAAGCCGGCAAGGCCGGCTGGCCTGCCGAAATCGGCCTCGTCCGGGAGTGGTACCAGCCGCATCTCGAGCGGTTGCATGAGGATGCCTCGACGCGTCAGGCCGATCTTCTGCAACTCGAGCAGATCGCGGGCGGCTATCCCTCGCGGGAACGCTTTCTTACAGAGCTGACGCTCGATCCGCCGGACGCGACAAGCGACCAGGCCGGCGTGCCGCTGCTCGACGAGGACTACTTGATTCTCTCGACCATCCACTCGGCCAAGGGGCAGGAGTGGACCAAAGTCTTCATGTTGAACGTGGTCGACGGCTGCATACCGTCCGACCTGGGCATCGGCACCAGCGCGGAGATAGAAGAGGAGCGGCGTCTCCTCTATGTCGCGATGACCCGCGCCAAGGACAATCTCGATCTCATCGTTCCACAGCGCTTCTTCACGCATGGGCAGAATGCGCAGGGCGACCGGCACGTCTATGCATCGCGCACGCGCTTTATCCCGGCCACGCTGCTGCAATTCTTCGAAGTCTGCGGCTGGCCGCAGGGCAAGAGCGGGAGCGCCAGCGCACAGCAGGCTCGCCAGGTTCGCATCGATGTCGGCGCCCGCATGCGCGGCATGTGGCGCTAGATGGGAAGAGGATGATCGAGAGGTTTGAAGAACGGCGCGATCATATCCGCATCCACTGCCTCAAGGGTCGACGGCGACCATTTGGGATTTCGGTCCTTGTCGATCACCGCCGCCCGCACGCCTTCGTAGAAATCCGCGGACTTCAACATTTGAATGCCGGCGGCCAGCTCGCGGTTCAGGCACTCCGCGAGGCGGGCGCTGTTGCGGCCCTCCCTCACAAGACGGAGAGTCAGTTTCAGGCTGGTCGGCGAACGCGTCCTCAAGACGCGAAGCGACTCGACAGCAAACGCGTCCTGCTCCGCGCCAAGCGCCCCGGCAATGTCTTCCACGCTGTCGAAGCGGAAGAGGCGGTCGATCAGCTCCTGGGCGCTTCGCAAACGGCTTTCAGCCGGCTCTTCAGACAGATGCTTTAGCAAGGCATCGCAGGCCACCGATGACGAACCGGCCGGCATGCGCGCCAATGCATCGATCACGTGCGGCAGCCGCGAAGACGGGATCTGCAGATCCGTAAGGCCGGCGTAGATGGCGTCTGCAGCGTTCAGCTCCAGGCCCGTCAGTCCGGCCCATGTTCCCGTTTCGCCAGGCATACGCGGCAGGAGCCAGGTCGCTCCGACATCCGGGAAATATCCGATGCCGGTTTCCGGCATCGCAAGCCTCGTCCGCTCGGTCGCAATACGGTGCCGCCCATGGGCCGAAAGTCCGACGCCGCCGCCCATGGTGATGCCGTCCATCAGCGCGATATAGGGCTTTGCGTAGTTGGCGATGCGATGGTTGAGGGTAAATTCTTCGCGCCAGAACGTCTCTGCCAAACCGGAATTGGAACGCCCGCTTTCGTGAAGGACACGAATATCGCCGCCGGCGCAGAAGCCGCGCTCGCCCTCGCCGGCCACGACCACGCTTGCAATCCCATCGTCATCCGCAAATTCGTCGAGCGCCGTATCGATCATGCGCACCATGTCGAGCGTCAGGCTGTTCAACGCCCGCGGCCGATTGAGCCGGATGATGCCCGCCGTACCGCGCCGTTCGATAATAACTTCGCGCTCGTGTCCGTTCTTCATGTCCACTGTCCACCCTCGACTGATCCCCCATCAATAAACAGAAGGAGGCATCGCTCCAATGGACTTTATATCATCAGGCGCGGGCCGTGTGAGATTCAAAGCACAGTGCAAGCCGACATGCTGGTGTTTAGAACGAAGCCGCCGCAAGCGCACGATGCATTCCGTGCAGATCGTGGACCCGGCGATCCATGAGGGCTAGTTCCCAATCCAGGGCACTGCGAACGATCGTTTCCAGAGAGTCATGTTTCGGCGTCCAGCCTAGCACACGCCGCGCCAAGGTGGCGTCAGCAACGACGCTTGCGGCATCGCCCGGACGACGCGGCGCCATGTGGACCTTGAACGAATGGCCGCGCAGCCGCACCACCATGTTCAGCACGTCGAGCACCGAATAGCCGGCACCGTAGCCGCAATTCGCCACCAGCGACCCGTTGCCCTTGCGAAGATGCTGCAAGGCCTTCAGATGGGCCTCTGCCAGGTCGGTCACATGGATATAATCGCGCACGCCGGTGCCGTCATGCGTCGGGTAGTCGATGCCGTAGACATGCACGCTGTCACGCTTGCCGAGTGCGGCCTCGCAGGCGACCTTGATGAGATGCGTCGCGCTGCTGGTGGATTGTCCCGCACGGCCGTGCGGATCGGCGCCCGCGACGTTGAAATAGCGGAGCGCCACATAGTCAAAGTCGTAGGCCGCAGCCGCATCGCGCAACATGAACTCGGTCATCAGCTTCGACTGGCCATAGGGATTTTCCGGGTTGAGCGGCGCGGTTTCCTTGACCGCCTCAGAGGTCTTCTGCGGGCCGTAGACGGCGGCGGTCGAGGAAAAGACGAAATGGCGCACGCCGGCCTTGATTGCCGCGCTCAAAAGCGCACGCGTCTTGCCCGAGTTATTGTCGTAATAGGAAAGCGGATCGGCAACCGAAGCCGGGACGACCGCGGATCCCGCAAAATGGACAATCGCTTCTATGTCGTTCTCGATGAAGATCCTCTTCAGGACCTCGGCATCGGCGATATCCCCCAGGTAGAATCGCGTGGCAGGCGCCACCGCCCAACGAAAGCCGGTAGAAAGGCGATCGAGCACAACGACGTCCTCGCCCGCGTCGAGCAGCGCCCAGACCATATGGCTGCCGATATAACCGGCGCCGCCCGTCACCAAAATTGCCATGTCCCGCATTCCCTGTCTTATTCGAACAGGGGCATTTCACGCCGTCTTTCCTTTCTGATTTTCTTATTTGGCAGCCGTTTGCGGGGCTTTGAACCGGTAAGTTTGATGCGGTGGTTAGGACCCGATTGCCGGTTATTCTACAATTTTATCGAACTGACGTTCCGGTACAAAAAAGCCCGGCTTTGAGAGCCGGGCTTTGATCGTCATAGCTTCAGAATGTACTCGCTGAGCCTGCCGGCGGCGTCCTTGACCTGTTCCGGATCGCGCAGGAAACAAGCCCGCAGGAAGAGTTCGCCGCCTGGGCCGAAGGCCGTGCCGGGCGCCAGGCCGACACCGGTCTTGTCGACGATATCGAGCGCCGCCTTGCGGCTGTCCGTGACGCCGTCGATCTTCAGGAAGGCGTAGAGCGCCCCGTCCGGCTTCAGCGTCTCGACGCGATTGGTGGCAACGAGCGCATCACAAAGAATGTCGCGGGAAAGGGCTGCCTTCCCGATGTTGGCGGCGACGAATTCGTCGCCCTGGTTGAGAGCCGCCACCGCTCCCTTCTGCATGAACTGAGCAACGCCGGAGGTCGAATATTGGATCAGGTTTTCGAGCACCTGCCCCGTTTCCGGCGGCGCCACGATCCAGCCGACGCGCCAGCCGGTCATCGACCAGTTCTTCGAGAATGAGTTGACGAACATGATCCTGTCGCCTGGTGTCATGACATCCAGGAAAGAAGGCGCACGGCCGCCAGCGTAGAAATAGCGCGCGTAAATTTCGTCCGCCATGATCCAGAGATCGTGCTTGCGGGCAAGTTCCAGGATGTCTGCGAGGTCCTTCCTCGTCGCCGTCCAACCTGTCGGGTTCGACGGCGTGTTGATGAAAAACGCCTTGGTCTTCGGCGTGATCGCGGCTTCGATGCGGTTGAGATCAACTGCCCATTTGCCGCCTTCGAACTGCAGCTCGACGGGAATCGAGCGGGCGCCGGCGATTTCAAGCGCTGCAGCGATATTCGGCCAGGCGGGCGTCAGATAGATCAATTCGTCGCCCGGGGAGGTCAGCGCCTGCACGGCGATCTGGATCGCCTGCATGCCCGAGCCGGTCACGTAGAAATGCTCCACCGGCAGGGTGATGCCGAAATGCCGGGCATAGTAGTCCGATAGAGCCTGACGCAGTTCGGGAATACCGCGCTGCCAGGTGTAGAAGGTTTCTCCTGCGGCGAGCGCATCCATCGCAGCCTTGCTGATGAAGTCCGGCGTCGGAAGATCACCTTCTCCGACCCACAACGGCAGCAGGCCATCGCGGCCACGGGCATAATTCACGACTTCTACGATCCCGCTTTCTGGCGCCGAAACGGCGCGCGGGCTCAGGCTGTTCATAATCGACATGCAGATCTCCGGTTTTGGCTTTCATAAAACAAAACCGCACGCAAATCCCATGAGAATGCGTGATGCCGTATCGATTTTCGTGATGAATGAGCGCCGCAGAATGTGCGGGCTCCGGCAGCAATCAGACCGCCGGGCGCTTGGCCAATAGATCGCGGATTTCCGTCAGCAGCGCGACATCCGCCGGGGGCGGCGCTTCTTCGGCGGCCTTTTCCTCGTTGCGCTCGACCTGCTTGCGGAGCGTGTTCACGCCCTTGATCAGCAGGAAGATGATCCAGGCGAGGATCAGGAAATTGATGACGACGGTGATGAAACTGCCATAGGCGAAGACGGCACCCTGGGCCCGGGCGGCCGCAAGCGTCGGCGCGTTGACCGAAGACGAAAGGCCGATGAAATAGTTGGAAAAATCGAAACCGCCGAAAATGGCCCCGACGATCGGCATGATGATGTCGTCGACCAGTGATTTCACGATACCGCCGAAAGCGCCACCGATGATGACACCGACGGCGAGATCCATGACGTTGCCTCGGGCGATGAAAGCCTTGAACTCGTTAAGCATCCGATCTGTCTCCCTCTGATGCGCTCTCTCGACAGTGCGTTGTTTCCATTAGCTACAGCTCTTGATTGATTAATCAATTGTCGAATTGAAACAATCGGCTTTTCCTTCCGTCTTGGACTTAATGCCTAGATCACCGCAATTTCCAAAAGGGAGGATTTCCCTTAATCTTCAAGCCTTCCGGGGAACCGGCGCATGGTGGATCGGGCGGAGGGTCAATGCTTGCAGGCTGGGTTATAATTGCATTTGCCTTGGGCTATCTTCTGCTTCTGTTCGCCGTCGCAAGCTATGGCGACCGCAGAAGCCAGAGGCTCGGCATACCGCAAGGCGGCTGGCCGGTTGTCTATGCGCTCAGCCTTGGTATCTACTGCACCTCCTGGACCTATTTCGGTGGCGTCGGGCTCGCCTCCCAGCGCGGCCTGGAATTTGCCGGCATCTATATCGGCCCGATCCTTGTCTTCACGCTCGGCATGCCGGTTCTGCGGCGGATCATCGAGCTTGCAAAGACGGAAAAGCTTACGTCGGTAGCGGACTTCCTCGCTGCTCGCTACGGAAAGAATTCCACGGTCGCCACCATCGTCGCGCTGATCTCTCTGGTCGGCACAATTCCATACATCGCGCTGCAATTGAAGGCGATCTCCAGCGCCGTAACGGCGATGGTCAATCCATCCGACTACGGTATCGGCAGCGGCAACCTTTACTTTCTCGATCTCCCGCTGGTCGCGACCCTCGTGCTTGCCTGCTTCGCCATCATGTTCGGCACACGACATACTGACGCCACCGAGCATCAGGACGGATTGATCCTCGCGGTTTCCATGGAGTCGCTGGTCAAGCTCGTGGCCTTTCTCACCGCCGGTGTCTGCGTCATCTGGTTCCTGTTCGAAGGGCCGGTCGACCTCTGGCAGAAGAGCGTGGGAAATGCGCTGGTAAACTCCGCATTGACCTACGAGACGCCGCTCAGCCGCTGGATCACGCTGACGCTGCTTTCGGCATTCGCCATCATCATGCTGCCGCGCCAGTTTCACGTCACGGTGGTCGAAAACCGCTCGGCCAAGCAATTGCGGCTCGCGGGCTATCTCTTCCCGCTCTATCTCATCGTCATCAATCTCTTCGTGCTGCCGGTGGCGATCGCCGGATTGCTGACCTTCGGCGGGGCAGGCAATGCCGATCTCTACGTGCTGTCGCTGCCGCTTGCCGGACAGATGCCGGTGGTCTCGCTGATCACCTTTATCGGCGGCTTTTCGGCAGCGACCGCGATGGTCATCGTCGATTCCGTGGCGCTTTCGATCATGGTGTCGAACGACCTCATCATGCCGATCTTTCTGCGCCGGAAGCTTGCCGGGCGCATTACCCAGCGCAACGACTTTGCCAAGAGCCTGCTCAACATCAGACGAAGCGCGATCTTTGCCGTCCTTCTGCTCGGCTACGCCTACTATCGCTCGACCGATAGCACCACCGGCCTGGCATCGATCGGTCTTCTGTCCTTCGCCGCAATCGCGCAGATCGCTCCTGCCCTTTTCGGTGGCTTGGTCTGGCGACGAGCCAACGCACGCGGCGCGGTTCTCGGCCTGACTTCGGGATTCATCATCTGGTTCTACCTGCTTTTCCTGCCCTCGCTCGGCGGACCGGATTACTCCTATGTCGCCACCGCGTTCCTCAACTTCATCTTTCCCGGGACGACGATTTTTGCACCCGTGAACGCCGATCCCCTGGTTAGCGCCACGGCAATGAGCCTGCTCGTCAACACCGCCTTCTTCATTGTCGGCTCCATGACGCGCAATGCACGGCCGCTGGAGCGCATCCAGGCAGGGATCTTCGTCAAGGGACAATCACGCTCGCAATTTGCAACCCGCGGCTGGAAGACGCGGATCAGCGTCGGCGATCTGAAAACGGCGATAGCGCGATATCTCGGCGAGGAGCGCATGCAGCGATCGCTTGCGACATACGAGCAGGGGTCGGGCCGGAAACTGGAGGACGATCAGCCGGCGGACATGGCGCTCATTCACTTTACCGAGCAGCTGCTGGGAAGCGCCATCGGCTCCTCTTCGGCGCGGCTGGTGCTTTCGCTCATCCTCCAGAAGACCGAGGATGCTTCGGCCGACACCGCATGGCTGCTCGATCAGGCCAGCGAGGCATTGCAATATAACCAGGACATGTTGCAGACGGCGCTCTCGCAGATGGATCAGGGCATCGCCGTCTTTGACAGCTCCAACCAGCTGACGATCTGGAACCGGCGCTTCCGCCAGCTTCTGGATCTCCCGGAAGATGCCGGCCGCGTCGGCTTCCCGCTGTCGGAGATCGTCGCGATTCTCGGCAGGCGCGGCGACGTTTCGGCCGCCGATCTCAGCCAGACGGTGCGGCATTTCCTGACGCTCGACAAGCCCTTCTCGCTCGTTCTCGGCGGCGGCGAGAGGATTATTGAGGTCCGTTCAAACGCCATGCCGGACAAGGGGATCGTCGCAACCTTCACCGACATTACCCAGCAAGTTGCCGCCGACCGGGCTTTGAAACAGGCGAACGAAACGCTGGAGCAGCGCGTGGCCGAGCGGACCGCGGAGCTGACGCGGGTGAACCGCGAACTCGGCGAAGCGAGAGCGGCGGCCGACGAGGCAAATATCGGCAAGACCCGCTTCCTTGCCGCTGCCGGCCACGACATCCTCCAGCCGCTGAATGCGGCGCGGCTGTATTCCTCCGCGCTCGTCGAGCGCATGGCGCTTTCCGACAACGGGCCGATCGTACGGAACATCGATTCCGCACTCGAATCCGTCGAGACCATCCTGGGCGCCGTTCTCGACATCTCGCGGCTGGACACTGGCGCCATGCGCCCGCGGCTGACCTCCGTGCCGCTTGCCAGCTTGCTGGAGCGCATCGAAACAGATTTCGCGCCGATTGCCCGGGCGAAAAACCTGAAGCTCGTTGTTATGCCGACATCGTTGCGGGTCCGCTCCGATCCGAACCTACTGCGGCGGCTTGTGCAGAATCTCGTCTCCAACGCCATCAAATATACGCTGAGCGGCAAGGTGCTGGTTGGGGTCCGGCGGCGGGGCAAGCAGGTGGTGATCCAGGTGGTCGATTCCGGCATCGGCATCCCGCCTTCGAAATTCCGCACGGTCTTCAAGGAATTCGCGCGGCTTGAGGAAGGGGCAAAGACGGCCGCCGGCCTCGGGCTCGGCCTGTCGATCGTCGACCGCATCGCCCGCGTTCTCAACCATACGGTCGAGCTTCACTCGACGCATGGCAGCGGGACGGATTTCCGGATCGTCATGCCGATCGATGCTTCGAAAGCCGGTGATGCACCAACTGCCGCACCACCGGCCGATCGTTCGGCGCAAACGCTCAGGGGGCTGCAGATTCTTTGCCTCGACAACGAAGTGAAGATCCTTGAAGGCATGCGCCTTCTGATTTCAGGTTGGGGTTGCGAGGTAGAAGCGGTGGATTCCCTTGCCGCCGTTGCGGATCTCGGCACGGATCGGCCGCCACCCGATCTCATCATCGCCGACTATCACCTCGGCGATGGCAACGGCATTTCAGCGATCCTTGATCTCAGGGAGCGCTTCCGGGTCGAGATTCCGGCGCTGCTGGTGACGGCCGACCGGACGCCGGAGGTGCGCGCAGAGGCGGAACGCCACGGCATCACCATCCAGCACAAGCCCGTGCGCCCGGCCGCACTCCGCGCCTTCATCACACAGATTTCCGGACTGAAGCGCGCCGCGGCGGAGTGACGTTACGGCTTGAGGTCGAGCAGCGCGCGGCCGCTGCCATCCATGGCGAAGGGCACGGAGGCGTGCTCGTGGGCGACCAGCCAGCGGCCGCCCTTTTTGATGAGGCCGAGCGTCTGGCGGAACCATAGGTCGACCTTTTCGCCATCCGTCTTGGTGCCGGTCATATTCACCAGGCCGCTCCAGAAGGCAACATCGCCGCCAATCGTCAGCTTCGCGTCCCGGATATCGCCACCGAGAGGCCCTTCCCAGGTATCGAACCAGCCCGCGAGGCCAGCAGGATCCTTGCCGGTCATGGCGAGCGGCGGAGCCAGCGAAAACTCGACAACGTCATCTGCCGTGCAGGACATGACGCCCTCGACATTCTTTTCCTCGATGGCCTTGCCGCGCATCATCAGCATGGCGATGATGGTTTCCTCTTCGACGCGGAACTTTTCATCTGTCATAACGGTCCTCCTTGTCCGTTGTTTCGGACATAGGACGAACCGCCAGACGGAAATCCGACACCGGGGGCGGCAATTTGGCTTTCCAGCCTCCGTCAATCGTTCTCTGCACGGGCGAGGCTCTACATCATGACGGCAGCGGCTTGCCGGCCTGCTCGTTTGCGATGTACTCGGCGTACCAGTCCGGCCAATTCTCGTCGCGCTGGCCGCCGGTCCGCTTCTCATACTCGCCGTGGGCAGCCTCGGCACGGCGGAGTGCGCTCGCGAGCTCCGCCGTGGAGGTGAATGTCGTGTCAGCCTCCACCCGTCCGGGGAGTCGCGTGGTGATTTCCTGGAACAGCCAGCCGTTGCCGTCCGGGTCGCTGAACGAGGCATAGGAGCGGTAGCTGCTGCGCTCGGGATGCGGGCCGCGAGCCCGGAGCGTGCCAAACAAATAGGGTTCATCCGGGCCGGCATTCGTGTCGCCGGGGTGGAACGCCTCGCTGACCGTGACACCGCGGGCAATCAGATCGCTACGCGCGGCTTCGATGTCCGAGACGATCAGGTACAGCCCCTGTGCCGAGCCGGGGGCTGCCGCCGTCACTTGTCTGCCAAAGATGACCGAGGCGCCCGAGCCCGGGGGCGTGAACTGAATTGCGCGATAGTCGTTATCGCCGGCGAAGTCGGCGTCGAGCCTCCAACCCAAGTCGCCGTAAAATCGTTTGGCGCGATCGACATCCGAAACAGGGATGACGACGATCTCGAGTTTCATGTCGGCCGTTCGCCCTCCCGAGGTCTTGCTTGCGGTTTCGCCTTGCACCTGAGTATTGCTCATGTCGAACTCCTTAGGTTTGGACGCTTAGAGAGAGGTGACATATGTCCAGGGCAAGCAAATCACGGCAGAGGCACGCAAGTCGAATCAATTATGCCGTAATCATGATGGATCCTACCGCAACGTTCCTTACGGCAATTCCGATTGCTTCGATGAACTGGCACCAGCTCTCCGGCCTGATCTTCATAGACACGGCAATAAGCGGGAATTGAAAGCCTTCAGTCTGCCAAAGCTGCCATAATGCGCAGCTGCGGGAAGGCGGCCTATGCCGCCTCCTTTGCTCCGCCATAGGGATCGAAACGGCCGTAGAAGGTCTCGCCTTTTTCCGCCATGTCGTTCAGCAGCGCCGTGGGCTTGAAGTGAGCACCGTAAGTTGTCGCAAGTTTCTCGCAGAGTTCCACGAACGCCTTCACGCCCATGCCGTCGATATAGGAGAGCACGCCGCCGGTATAGGGGGCGAAGCCGAAGCCGAGGATGGAGCCGACGTCGGCTTCGCGCGGATCGGTGACGATGCCTTCCTCGATGGTGCGTGCCGCCTCCAGCGCGATAGTGACGAGGAAGCGCTGCTTCAGCACTTCGACATCGATCTCTTCCGCCTTCTTCTGCGGGTAGAAGGTCTTCAGTTCCGGCCAAAGCGACTTCTTGGCCGGCTTCGCCGGATAGTCGTAGAAGCCCTTACCATTTTTGCGGCCGCGGCGGTCGAGCTCGTCGACCATCTTGTTGATCAGCGCCATGTGCTTCGGATCGACGGCGGCCTCGCCGAGATCGGCGACGGTGGCCTTGAGGATCTTCTGCGAAAGATCGATCGCCACCTCATCGTTCAGCGACAGCGGTCCGACCGGCATGCCGGCCATTTTGGCGGCATTCTCGATCATGGCGGGCGGCACGCCCTCGATCAGCATGTCATAGGCTTCGTGGATGTAGCGGAAGACGCAGCGGTTGACGAAGAAGCCGCGGGTGTCGTTGACGACAATAGGCGTCTTCTTGATAGCGGCGACGTAATCGAGTGCTGTTGCGAGCGCCTTGTCGCCGGTCTCCTTGCCGAGGATCACTTCCGTCAGCATCATCTTCTCGACCGGCGAGAAGAAGTGCACGCCGATGAAATCGGCCGGGCGCTTGGAGTTCTTGGCAAGGCCCGTGATCGGCAGCGTCGAGGTGTTGGAGGCGAAGATCGCGCCTTCCGGCAGTACCGCTTCGACGGCTTCGATTACCGCCTTCTTGACCTCGCGGTCCTCAAAGACGGCTTCGATGACGAGACCGGCATCCCTGAGGTCGCCATAATCGGCGGACGGCGTGATGCGCGCGAGAAGGGCGGCACCCTCTTCCTGCGTCAGCCTGCCCTTGCCAACGGAATCCTTCACCAGGCCTTCGCCGACACCCTTACCCTTGGCAGCCGCTTCCATGTCGCGGTCTATGAGGGTGACGGGAATGCCGGCAGCGGCGGTGACATAGGCGATCGAGGCTCCCATGAAACCGGCGCCGACGATGCCGACCTTCTTGAGCTCAGTTTTCGGCATGCCCGCCGGGCGGCGGGCCCCTTTGCCGAGCTCCTGCATGGAGATGAAGAGCGAGCGGATCATCGAAAAAGCTTCGGTGGTCTGCAGCACCTGTGTGAAATAGCGCTGCTCGATCTTCAGCGCCGTATCGAAGGGGACCTGGAGACCCTCATAGACGCATTTGAGGATGGCGAGCGCACCGGGATAATTGCCTGATGTCTCGCGGCGGAGGATCGCCGGCGCTGCCGGCCAGAGCTGCGCGGAAGCCGGCGTCCAGATGCCGCCGCCCGGAGCCTTGAAGCCCTTCTCGTCCCAAGGCGCGACGGGCTTCAGCCCATCCTTGATCATCTGCTTGGCGGCCGGGATGAGTTGGTCGGGTTCCACCACCTGATGCACAAGGTTCATCGCCTTGGCGCGGGCCGCCGATAGCGACTGGCCGGTCGTCATCATCTGCAGGGCGGACTGGGCATCGGTGAGGCGCGAGACGCGCTGCGTGCCGCCCGCACCCGGGAAGATGCCGACCTTGACCTCGGGCAGCGCGATCTTCACTGACTTGGCATTCGAGGCGACGCGGCCGTGGCAGGCGAGCGACATTTCGAAGGCACCACCCATGCAGGTGCCGTTGATGGCGGACACCCACGGCTTGCCTGATGTCTCGATCTTGCGGAACAGGCCGGTCATGCGGCCGACGAGATCGAAGAGCTTTTGCGCGGCGGTGTCGGGATTGGCTGCCTTCTCCTGCTGGTAGAGGGAGAACATCGACTTGATCATCGACAGATCCGCGCCGCCGGAGAAGCTCGACTTGCCCGACGTGATCACCACGCCCTTCACGGCGCTATCGGCGACCGTAGCATCGACGATGGCGTTCAGCTCCTCCATCACCTCCTCGGTGAAGACGTTCATGGACTTGCCCGGCATGTCCCAGGTGATGAGGGCGATACCATCCGCGTCGGTTGCGACGGTGAAATTCTTGTAGGTGCTCATGTCGGGATTTCCTCTCCCTTGAAAATCTTGGCCGCTTGAAGCCCCTCCCCCTTGTGGGGAGGGGTTGGGGAGGGGATTGTCTCCGGAAGAAGACCCCTCCCCTCGCTACGCTCGACCCTCCCCACAAGGGGGAGGGTTGGACCCCTCAAACCCTCTCGATCACCGTTGCCGTGCCCATGCCGGCGCCGATGCAGAGCGTGACGAGCGCCGTATTCAGGTCGCGGCGCTCCAACTCGTCCAGAACCGTGCCGAGGATCATCGCGCCGGTCGCACCGAGCGGGTGGCCCATGGCGATGGCGCCGCCATTGACGTTGATCTGGTCGTGCGGGATCTCGAAGGCCTGCATGTAGCGCAGCACGACGGCGGCGAAGGCTTCGTTGAGCTCGAAGAGGTCGATATCGGCAAGCGACATGCCTGTGCGCTTCAGGAGCTTTTCGGTGACGTCGACCGGGCCGGTCAGCATCAGCGCGGGGTCGGAGCCGATATTGGCGAAGGCCCTGATGCGCCCGCGGGGCTTCAGGCCCATGTTCTCGCCGCCGGCCTTGGAACCGAGCAGCACGGCAGCGGCACCATCGACGATGCCCGACGAATTGCCGGCGTGGTGGACGTAGTTGATACGCTCGACCTCCGGATGAGCCTGGATGGCGACGGCTTCGAAGCCGCCCATCTCGCCGGGGAGCTGGAAGGAAGGGTTGAGCGCCGCCAGCGCCTGCATGTCCGTGCCTGGGCGCATGTGCTCGTCGTGGGCGAGGATGGTGAGCCCGTTCTGGTCCTTGACCGGGATGACGGAGTTCTTGAAGTAGCCCTTCTCCCAGGCGTTTGCCGCGCGCTTCTGGCTCTCGACGGCATAGGCATCGACGTCATCGCGCGAGAAACCGTATTTTGTGGCGATCAAATCAGCCGAGACGCCCTGCGGCATGAAATAGGCCGGGAAGTTGACCGAGGGGTCCATGAACCATGCGCCGCCCGCCATGCCGAGGCCAACGCGCGACATGCTTTCGACGCCGCCTGCAATCACGATGTCATCGGCGCCCTGGGCGATCTTCGCCGCGCCGAAGTTCACGGCGTCTAGGCCGGAGGCGCAGAAGCGGGAGATCTGCATGCCCGGCGCGCGGGTGGAATAGCCGGCCTCGAAGGCGGCGGCCTTGGGGATGACGGCGCCGGCATCCATGACAGGATCGACGCAGCCCATGATGATGTCATCGACGGTCGTCGTATCAAGCCCGTTGCGGTCGCGGATCGCTTCCAGCGTCTTGGCGGCGAGGCGGACGGAGGGAACCTCATGCAGCGAGCCGTCCTTCTTGCCGCGGCCGCGTGGCGTACGCACGTGGTCGTAAATGAAAACCTCGGTCATTGTTTCGTCTCCCTGGCGGCCATGGCGGCCGGTCAATATAGTTCCCTTCTCCCCTCGGGGAGAAGGTGGCCCCGAAGGGGTCGGATGAGGGGGCGCCAAAGCTTCGGCCTCCCGGCCGTTCGCGCTTGCCGCGCCCACCCCTTATCTGTCCTTCGGACATCTTCTCCCCGCTGGGGAGAAGGGATTTCAGTCAAAAGGCCTCGGCGGCCAAGGTCATCATCGTCTCTGCGCCGGTTTCGATGCGGGCTTTGCGCAGTGCCGTTTCCGGCATGACGCGCTCCATGAAGAAGCGGGCGGTCACGAGTTTATTGCGCAGGTAGCTTTCGCGCGGCGTATCGCCCGAAGCAAGGCCATCCTCAGCAGCTTTCGCCATTCTCGCCCACATGTAACCCAGAATGACGAGGCCGAAGAGATGCATGTAATCGGTCGATCCGGCACCGGCGTTGTCAGGTTTCGCCATCGCGTGCTGCATGAACCACATGGTCGCCGCCTGCACATCGTTCAAGCCCTTCTTCAGGTTCTTGGTGAAGAAGGTCATCTTCTCGTCGCTGCGGTGTTCCTCGCAGAAATCGGCGATCTCCTTGAAGAGCGCCATCACGGCACGGCCGCCGTTCAGGCCCAGCTTTCGGCCGACGAGGTCGAGCGCCTGGATGCCGTTTGCGCCTTCGTAGATCATGGCGATCCGGGCGTCGCGCACGTACTGGCTCATGCCGTGTTCTTCGATATAGCCGTGGCCGCCGAAGACCTGCTGGGCCATGACCGCGTGCTCGAAGCCCTTGTCGGTCATCACGCCCTTGAGGATCGGGGTGACGAGACCGAGAATATCGTCCGCCGTCTGGCGCTCCTGCTCGTCGGCGGAGCGGTGGGCGATGTCGGATTTCAGCGCCGTCCAGAGCAGGAAGGCGCGGCCCGCCTCGTTGAAGGCGCGGATCGTCATCAGCGTACGCCGGATATCCGGATGAACGATGATCGGATCAGCCTTCTTATCGGGCGCCTTTGGGCCGGAAAGCGAACGGCCCTGGATACGCTCGCGGGCATAATCGACGGCATTCTGATAGGCAATCTCAGCAACCGCCAGACCCTGAAGCCCGACGCCGAGGCGCGCCTCGTTCATCATCACGAACATGGCGTTCAATCCGCGGTTCTCCGACCCGATCAGGAAGCCTGTCGCTTCATCATAGTTCATGACGCAGGTGGCGTTGCCGTGGATGCCCATCTTGTGCTCGATCGCGCCGCAGGAGACTGCGTTGCGCGCGCCCGGCGTGCCGTCTTCATTGACGAGAACCTTCGGCACGATGAAGAGCGAGATCCCCTTGGTGCCCTCCGGCGCGCCCTCGATCCGCGCCAGTACCAGATGGACGATATTATCCGTCATGTCGTGCTCGCCGGCGGAGATGAAGATCTTCTGGCCGGTAATCTTGTAGCTGCCGTCCGCCTGTGGAACCGCCTTAGTCCGCAAAAGGCCGAGATCGGTGCCGCAATGCGGCTCGGTCAGGTTCATGGTGCCGGACCATTCGCCGGAGACCATCTTCGGTAGGTAGGTCTGCTTTTGCTCGGGCGTGCCGTGGACAAAGATTGCGGCAATCGCACCCTGGGTCAGGCCCGGATACATCATCAGCGACATATTGGCGGCAGATGTATATTCGCCGACGGCACAATGCAGCGTGTAAGGCAGTCCCTGCCCGCCGAATTCTTCGGGGACCGCCAAACCCACCCAGCCGCCGTCGCTATAGGCCTTGTAGGCTTCCTTGAAGCCCTTCGGCGTGGTGACCGAGCCGTCATCCGCGCGCTTGCAGCCTTCCCGATCGCCGGAGGCATTGAGTGGAAGAAGCACTTCCTCGGCGAACTTCGCGGCCTCGCCCAGAATGGCCTCGAGCATATCCGGCGTCGCATCGGCAAAGCCCGGGAGGTTGTTGTAGCGCTCCAGACCCAGCACATCGTTGAGCACGAAGAGTGTGTCGTTCACCGGGGCCTTGTAGACTGGCATCGTTCGAATTCCTCCAATTCGGCAACCGGATCGAGCCCGGCTTTTGACAGTGTCTTACAAAATTTTGACGTTTGCGTAAACGTCAAATTCTGCATTCGCGGGAATTTCTGAAAAGATTTCGTGAGCGCTGTCGGGAGCGGCAACATTTGAAACGTCCTAGGGCTGTCGAACATTTCGTCGACACAGCACAAGGAGGAAAAACCGTGCTCAAGGTCAGTTCGAGTCTCTGGTTCGAGAAGGACGTCCAGCAGGCCGTTGAATTCTATGTGGCGACGATTCCGAATTCGTCCATGGGGCGCATGACCGTCCTTCCGGCTGAAACGCCAAGCGGCCCTCCGGGCAGCGTCAAGATCATTGATCTCGAACTGGCAGATCAGCATTTCACGGCTATGGAAGCGGGTCCGTTCGAAGCGTTCAACCACGCTTTTTCGATCTCGGTGCAATGCGAGACGCAGGAGGAGATCGACAGGATATGGCACGCCTTCCTGACAAACGGCGGCGTGGAGGAGCACTGCGGTTGGCTGAAGGATCGCTGGGGCCTCTCCTGGCAGATCGTTCCGCGCGCGCTGATCGAGATGGTTTCCGATCCCGATCGCGAGCGCGCCAAGCGTGTCACCGAAGTCATGCTCGGCATGGTGAAGCTCGACATCGAGAAGCTCGAAGCCGCATTTCGCGGCTAGGCAATAACCCCAGACATCTAGAGCATCAGCTTCTCTTCGCTCCATCCAAGGGCGTCAAGTTCGCCGCCGCGGAACTTTGCGTCGTCATCGACGATGAACTCGTCGAGCTGCGGCGGCTCGACGCTTGTTCCGGCGAGCATCGCGTGAACCTGGCCGCGGTGATGCGTCTGATGCTGGAAGAGATGGCTCAAGACATCCTCCATGCGCTCCTTCTGGATGCGGCCGGTGCGCTGAAGATCAATGACGGACACGAGCTTTTCCGGCGTAAGGACTTCGCAAAGCGCCACGAGGCGTCGATCGACCTTGCGCTGCTCGGCGGCAAGCGCAGCGACCTCATCGAAGGGCTCTTCGACGTCGAAGGCTTTCAGGCCCAAGGAGCCGCCTTCCAGTCCGTCGACATAGAACCAGTCGACAGTGATGATGTGATTGAGCGTCGCCTTGATCGAGGGGAAGAAGCTCACGCGTTCGGCCTCGAATTCCCCGGGCCGGAGAGACGAGCAGGCAGCAAGAAGGCGATAGTTCGCGAGCGCGTTGTTATAGGAAAGCTTGCGGAAAACCCGGCACGGATCGAAACGTGGCATGACGCACCCTCCTCGTCTGCGAATTAGCGTAGCTAGGCGTGGTCGGGTGCAGCGTCAATGCGGACGGCCGGCAACCGGATGGCCTCGCTATGAACCGGCAAGCGGCTCCGCGAGCATCCTTTAAATCAGTCGCCTTCCTGAAAAAGCCGAAACTGCGCAGCCTCGAGGTCCTTCGGCGGCTGCAAGCCGAGGTGCTTCCAGGCGGTGGCCGTCAACACGCGGCCGCGCGGCGTGCGTTGTATAAAGCCCTGCTGGATCATGTAGGGCTCGATGATGTCCTCGATCGCATCGCGCGGTTCGGACAGACCAGCGGCGATCGTCTCGATACCGACGGGACCGCCACCGAAATTGACGGCGATCATGTTGAGGTAGCGCTTGTCCAGCTGGTCAAGGCCGACGCTGTCGACGAGCAGGCGGGTGAGTGCCTCGTCGGCGATCTCGCGGGTGACGGCTTCGGCCCTGGCGACTTCGGCGAAGTCACGTACGCGGCGGAGCAGACGGCCGGCGATGCGCGGCGTGCCGCGCGCCCGGCGGGCGATTTCGCGGGCGCCGTCATCGGTCATCGGCAGGTTCATCAGCCGGGCGCCGCGCCGCACGATCGATTCCAACTCCTCGACGGTGTAGAAGCTGAGCCGCACCGGAATACCGAAGCGGTCACGGAGCGGCGTCGTCAACAGGCCGAGGCGCGTGGTCGCGGCTACGAGCGTGAATTTCGAGAGATCGATCTTCACCGAGCGGGCGGCCGGACCTTCGCCGATGATGAGGTCGAGCTGGAAATCCTCCATCGCCGGATAAAGGATTTCTTCGACGGCCGGATTCAAGCGGTGAATTTCATCGATGAAGAGCACATCGCGCTCCTCCAGATTGGTCAGCAGAGCGGCAAGATCGCCGGCCTTGGCGATGACCGGACCGGAGGTGGAGCGGAAATTGACGCCCAGCTCCTTGGCCATGATCTGCGCCAGTGTCGTCTTGCCGAGGCCCGGCGGACCAACGAACAGAACATGGTCCAGCGCTTCGCCGCGGTTCTTGGCAGCCTCGATGAAGACCTTGAGGTTGGCACGTGCCTCCGCCTGGCCGGTGAATTCGTCCAGCGACTGCGGGCGCAGCGTCACATCGAGGTCTTCGCCCCGCTTTTCCGGCGATATCAGGCGGGCATCATTCATAGGCATTTCCGTTTAAAGCTTGTTCAAGTCCATACACCAAGCCGCAGGCATTGGCACCCTTGCGGGATATCACCGCGCCAACTCCTTCAATCCCAGCCTGATCAGCTTGGCGCTGTCTGCGCCGTCACCTGCAGTCTTCATCGCTGCTGCAACTGCATTTGCTGCCTGGTCGCGCGAATAGCCGAGATTGGTCAGCGCCGAGACGGCATCGGCGACCGGAGCCGAGGCGACGCCTTCACCGATTTCCTGCTTGAGGCCGATATTGATCGCCTCGCCTGAATAGGCGGGTGTCTTGTTCTTCAGTTCGGTGACGATGCGAACCGCGACCTTTGGGCCGACGCCCTGGGCGCGGGAAACGGATGTCTTGTCCTGCAGCGCGATGGCGTTGGCGAGTTCGCCTGGTGTGAGCGTCGAAAGCACGGCAAGCGCCACCTTGGCGCCTACGCCCTGCACGCTCTGCAGCAGGTTGAACCATTCGCGCTCGAGCACGCTCATGAAGCCGAAGAGCTTCAACTGGTCTTCGCGGACATAAGTCTCGATGAAGAGGACGCAGGCTTCGCCTACGGAGCCGATCTTCGACAGGGTGCGGCCGGAACAATAGGCGACGTAGCAGACGCCGTGCACATCAACGAGCACATAGTCGTCGCCGATTTCCTCGATAGTGCCTTTGAGCTTGCCGATCATGAAAAGGTCCGTCAGGGATGGGTTTCGGGGGAGACAATGGAAATCAGCGGAAAATAGGTTCGGTATTTCGCAACATCACGGCTGAGCAACCTGTAGCCTTTCACCATCGCATGGGCTCCGATGTAGAAATCCGGAAGCGGCGACCGTTTGTCGCCGCCGGACCGGCGGTATTGCAGAAAGGCATGGCCGGCTGAAAAGGCAGCCTCCCATGGCAGTTCTTCCCGACGGAAAAGACTGGGCGCAAGCGCCGATTCCAGCTCTTCGCTCGTGGCGTAGCCAGCAGCCATCTCCGCATAGATCAAAGGATTGATGAGCAATGGCCCTTCTGCGCGAGCAACCGCGAGCTGCTCTGTCGACCAGTCGGT
The DNA here is from genome assembly GCF_056755115.1 of Rhizobium sp. SVR5-2C. Lineage (NCBI taxonomy): Bacteria > Pseudomonadati > Pseudomonadota > Alphaproteobacteria > Hyphomicrobiales > Rhizobiaceae > Rhizobium > Rhizobium sp. SVR5-2C. The sequence continues at coordinate 52,376 of NZ_JBNDHT010000024.1, forward strand.
GAAGGCACCGCGCGCATGGAATACGTCGATCAGGATGTTCGTGTCTACCAGCGTCGCCACCAATCAATCCCTCAAAAGGCGATAGAACTCCTCGCCGCTCATGTCGCCGAGAGACATGGAACCCTGATGCCTCCGAAGATGGTCGATGAGTTCGCGAACATCACGATCGACCTGATCCCGAGACCTCTCGATGAGGCGAAGCACAGCTTCGCCTTCGCGCAAAACGAACTCGACTTCGCTCCCCGCCTCGATTCCCAAGTTGGACCGAACGTTTTTCGGGATGGTGACCTGGCCTTTTTCGGTAACGCGCATGGTAATACCTCTTGAGTATTACTTACCGGCCCCACGAGAACAAGTCAAGAACATACCCTAACCTGCCAACGCCGCCATGCGCATTCGGCTGCTGCCGCGGTTGTGGGCGTGGCAGATGGCGATTGCGAGTGCATCGGCGGCGTCATTGCCTTTGAATTCCACCTTCGGCATCAGAATCTTGAGCATCATGTGGATCTGCTGCTTCTCGCCGTGACCGACGCCAATGACGGCTTTCTTGACGGCATTGGGGGCATATTCGGATACCTGCAATCCGGCACGCGCCGGCACGAGCATCGCGATGCCGCGGGCCTGACCGAGCTTCAGTGTTGCGACCGCATCCTTATTGACGAAGGTCTGTTCGACGGCTGCTTCGTCGGGCTTGTAGATGTGCATGATCTCGGCAAGGCCATCGTGCAACTGGCAGAGGCGGGAGGCGAGGTCCATATCGCCATCGGAGGTCACCGTTCCAGAGGCCACGAAGCGCAATGAATTGCCGAGCGTATCGATAATTCCCCAGCCGGTGCGTCGAAGACCTGGGTCGATGCCGATGATGCGAATCGTATTTTGCATGGCTTACCTTATTGCGATGCCGGAATAAGTGCCAGAAAGATGTGAACAGAACAAAAACATTCGCCTGTTACGGCCGCTGTTTACCACGAATTAAATTCATTGCCTGAAATCTAACCGATCAAATATGAGAGGAGCCCCTTTTCGCAAAGGTTAAAACTCCCCGTGTTCTGCTTTTTGGTCAGCCGGCGCGTTCCGCCGGCGAAGGCGCTTCGAGGGGTTCGTAGCCATGGCTCAGAGATTTCAGTCGCTATCCTTCAAGGTTATTGCGACTTTCATTTTGCTCACCGCACTTGCGGTAAGTGCGATCAGTGTTCTCGGCTATTTCGCCAGCAGCCGCATCTCGGATGCGCAGGCACTGAAGGCGAAGGAAAGTTTGCTCATCTTCCGCGGCGACATGCTGCAGGATCAACTGGCGCAGCTTGAAAATCAGGCGAGTTCCATCGCGCGCATCGAGGCGCTGCAAATGTCGATCACCAGCCTGAAGAGCGGTTGGAAGACGATCGAAAAATCCTCAGGTGACGTGCGCGGCGAGCTCAAGAAGGTGTTCATCACCAATAATCCGAATCCCGCCGATCAGCGTGAAAAGCTGATGAAGCCGGAAGGTCCGAGCGGCTTCTACTACTCCAATCACGAGAAGACACAGGGCGAAGTTGCCCGCGATCTCGAAAACACCACTTTCAGCGACCTGCTGATTGCGGATCTCGACGGCTCGGTTCTCTATTCCTACAAGAAGGATGACAACTTCGCCGAGAACATGAAGACTGATGCCTGGAAGGCTACAGGCGCGGGCATCGCTTTCTCCAGAGCGATCGAAAACACAACGAAGGCAACGGACGATTCCGCGCCGACCGCATTTTCCGGCCTGCGCGTCGATGTTGCGAGCGGCAAGTCGGCGATCTTCTATGCCGTGCCGATCATCAAGCTCGGCCAGCCGAAGGGCATCATTCTCTTCAAGGTGCGCGACGATATCATCACCAGCATCCTGGCCAAGGGCATCGTTTCCGGCAGTACGGCTCAGGCGGCCATCATTTCCAGTGACGGTTCGGCCGTCGGTCTCAACGCCGAAGGCCATCTCGCTACGCTCGATACGGCGCCGTTTACCTTCGTGCAGGATGCGCTTGCCAGCAGCGATGGCATGACGGTCGACGACTTCACCCGTGCCGACGGCACCGCGCGAGCCTATGTCCGCTCAGTCACCTATCAGGGGCAGCGCTTCCTTGTCGTCGAAAGCGTCCTGCTCAGCGAGCTGAATGCGGGCTCGATCGAGATTGCGACGCTGCTGACCATGATCGGCCTCGGCGCTCTGATCGTCATGGCCCTTGCGACCGGGCTTGTGACCAGGCTGCTCTTCTCGCCACTTGAACGGCTTGCCGGAAATACCCGGGATGTCGCCGACGGCAAGCTGGACGTCGAGATCGGCAGCCAGAACCGTCACGATGAAATCGGCATGATGGCCAAGGCGCTCGCCCGCTTCAAGCAGTCGCTGATCGAAAGCCGGGCGTTGGAAGCAGCAAGCACCGAGACCCGCGCCCATGCGGAACGCGAGCGTCAGGAGAATCTGGCGCTGCGCGAGGCGGAAGCGAAAACTTTGCAGGATGTCGTGCGGGCGCTGGACGAAGGGCTGCATCATCTGGCGAACGGCGATCTCGCCTATCAGATCGAAACGCGCTTCCCGAACGAGCTTGAGGGCTTGCGGGTCAACTTCAACGAGGCGCTCGCCACCCTCAGCCAGACGATGACGGCGATCGGCGGCAACTCCATGGCGGTCCGCTCCGGCTCGGAAGAGATGCGTACCGGCGCCGACGACCTTGCCGGGCGCACCGAGCGCCAGGCGGCATCAATCACCGAAACGGCGAACGCGATCGACGCGATCACCCAGTCTGTCCGCATTCAGATCGAGCGTGCCGAACAGGCCGAGCGCATCGCCCGCGCCGCCAAGCAAGAGACAACCGGTTCGAGCCAGATTATGCGTGAGACGATCGCTGCCATGGAGGCAATCCAGTCCTCCTCGCGGCAGATCAACACGATCATCAGCGTCATCGACGACATCGCCTTCCAGACCAACCTTCTGGCGCTCAACGCCGGTGTCGAAGCGGCACGCGCCGGTGAATCCGGCAAGGGCTTTGCAGTTGTTGCGATGGAGGTCCGCGAACTGGCGCAACGCTCATCGAGCGCCGCCAAGGAGATCGCGAGCCTGCTGCAGAAATCGACTCACGAAGTCGAATCCGGCGTGTCGCTCGTCGAGCGGGCTGGTGTGGCTCTGACGGGCATCGGCAGCCATGTGGAAGCGATCAACGGCCAGATCCATGAGATCATGGAATCGACCCGCGAAGAGGCGGATACGCTTCGCCAGATCAACACGGCGGTTTCCGAGCTCGACTCGATGACGCAGCAGAACGCCGCCATGGTCGAGGAAACGACCGCAGCGATCCACCGCCTTGCCGCAGAGGCAGTGGAGATGGACCGCCAGCTCGGCAACTTTACGCTGCCCGATGATCATCGTCAGCACGGCGCTGAAATCCACGTCCTCCGGCATCGGCGACAGACGGCTTGAAAACAACGAGAAAAAGGGCCGGGAAACCGGCCCTTTTCTTGAGCGCATGATTTGGAATGCGCGATACCAGAACCTACATAGACCTGTCTCCATCCCCCGACCCGCAGGTTTTCCACATGATCCCCTTTTCCATCCTCGACCTTTCGCCCGTAGCCGACGGCACGACCATCAGCCAATCCTTTGCGGGCTCGGCGCGCATGGCGCAAAAGGCGGAGGAGTACGGCTACAAGCGTTTCTGGCTGGCGGAGCATCATGGCATGCCGGGCATAGCGAGTGCCGCGACCGCGGTCGTCATCGGCCATGTCGGTGCGGCGACCAAGCGCATCCGCATCGGCTCAGGCGGCATCATGCTGCCGAACCACTCGCCGCTAGTGATCGCAGAACAGTTCGGCACGTTGGCAGCGCTTTTCCCGGGCCGCGTCGATCTCGGCCTCGGACGCGCGCCGGGCACGGATATGCGAACCGCCCAAGCGCTCCGCCGCAATCTGGAAGCCGGCGCTCACAGCTTTCCGAACGATGTCGTCGAACTGCAGCAGTTGCTAGGGCCGCCCTCTGAGAACCAGGCAATCCTTGCCGTTCCCGGCAACAATTCGCATGTGCCGATCTGGCTTCTCGGCTCCAGTCTCTACAGCGCGCAGCTTGCGGCGATGCTCGGCCTGCCCTATGCCTTCGCCTCACACTTCGCACCAGACATGCTGCTCGATGCCATCGATATCTATCGCAGCAAGTTCCAGCCCTCCGCATCGCTCGACCAGCCTTATGTGATGGTCGGCGTCATGGGCTCCGTCGCTCCGACGGACGAGGAGGCGCAATACCACTTTACGTCCGCGCAACAGCAATTCGTCAACCTGCGCCGCAATGTCCGCGGTCCATTCCCGCGGCCGGTCGAGGACATGGAAAGCTTCTGGTCGCCGATGGAGAAGCTCAACGTCGAGCATACGTTGCGTTATGCGGTTGTCGGTTCGCCGGAGACTGCAGAAGCCAAGCTCACCGAGTTCCTGAAGGAGACCGGAGCGGACGAGCTAATCATCTCCATGCCGATCCACGACATCGAAGCGCGGCTGAAATCCGTCGCGATGTTTGCGGGACTGGGCAATTTCATGCGTGTTGCGGCCTAGAATCAGAGCCTCGCTAGCGGGCGAATTTCTTTGCGCCGGCGACGCAGGCAACGACGGCCAGCGTGACCCCGAACATGGCCACGCTGACCTTCTCATGGAGGACCACAGCCGCCAGAGCAAGGCTGAAGAATGGCTGCAGCAGCTGCAGCTGCCCGACGGCTGCAATGCCGCCGAGCGCCAGGCCGCGATACCAGAATATGAAGCCGATCAGCATGCTGAAGAGCGAGACGTAAGCGAGGCCGATCCAGGACGTGCTTGCCGCAGCCGGGAAGGTGGGCGGCATGGCAACGAACGACAGCACGAGCATGATCGGCAGCGAAAGAACCAGCGCCCAGGAAATCACCTGCCAACCGCCCAGCTTGCGCGACAGTCTGCCGCCTTCGGCATATCCCAGCCCGCAGGCGATGATTGCCGCCAGCATCAAGAGATCGCCGACTGAGGATGCGGCTTCCGCATGCATCAACGCGAAGCCTGCGACCAGGGCGCTGCCGAGGCCGGAGAACAGCCAGAAGACCGGTTTGGGGCGCTCCCCGCCGCGAAGGACGCCGAAGATGGCCGTCGCCAGCGGCAGCAGACCGATGAAAACCGTCGAATGAGCCGAGGTAACATGCTTCAGCGCAAATGCGGTGAGCAGCGGAAAGCCGATGACGACGCCGAGCGCTACCACCGCCAGCGAGAAAAGATCGGCACGCGCGGGACGTTTTTCGCGGAAGGCCAACAGCAGACAGAAGGCAAGCATGCCGGCGATGGCGGCGCGGGCGACGGTGAGGAACAGCGGATCGAAATTGGCAACCGCAACGCGCGTCGCCGGAAGCGAGCCGCTGAAGATCAGCACTCCGAGAAAACCGTTGATCCAGCCGCCTGCTACCCTGTCCATCATGATGCTCCTTGTCTGAGGCTGCTATGAAGCAAGGAGCGTGGCGTCGCCAGCGACAATGCTGTACAGTTTCGACAAACTGTTATGGATACGGAAGCAATACAGATGGACCAGACGGCGACGAATCCTGCGAGCGGCAAGCGTATCGCCCTGGTAATGGCGGAGATCCGCGGCCGCATTTCCAGCCGCGGGCTGGTGCCCGGATCACGACTGCCTTCGGTGCGCGCTTTCGCCAAGACCTTGCATGTTTCCGCCTCGACCGTCGTGGAGGCCTATGAGCGGCTGGCCGCCGAGGGCCTCATTCGCTCGCGGCCGGGTTCCGGCTTCTACGTTTCGAGCCCGCTCGCACCGCTGGCGCTCTCGGAAATCGGGCCGAAGCTCGACCGGGCGATCGATCCCTTGTGGGTCTATCGTCAATCATTGGAAGACGGCCCCGAATTGCTGAAGCCGGGATGCGGCTGGCTGCCGCCAAGCTGGATGCCGGAAGCGGGCATACGCAAGGCCCTTCGCACGGTTTCACGCGCCGATGATCGCGTGCTCTCGGACTACGGTACGCCGCTCGGCCTGCCGCCGCTCAGGCAGCTTCTCTCCCGCCGCATGGGCGAGCGCGGCATATCCGCAGCACCAGACCAGATCATACTGACGGAATCCGGCACACAGGCAATCGACCTTCTGTGCCGCTTCCTGATCGAGCCCGGCGACGCCGTGCTGGTGGACGACCCCTGTTATTTCAACTTCCATGCGCTGCTGCGCGCTCACAGGGCCAATGCCATCGCCGTTCCGATGACGCCGGTCGGACCGGATATCGAGGCATTCGGGAGGGCGATCGACGAGCACCGGCCGCGGCTCTACATCACCAATTCCGCGATTCATAACCCAACAGGCGCGACGTGTTCGCCCGTCGTGGCACACCGGCTGCTGAAACTTGCAGAGCGCGCAAATATGACAATCATCGAGGACGATATCTTCGCTGATCTTGAGCATGAGCCGGCCCCTCGCCTCGCCGCATTCGACGGGCTGGAGCGGGTCGTCCATATCGGCAGCTTCTCGAAAACGCTCTCTGCCTCGGTGCGTTGCGGCTTCATCGCGGCGAGGCCGGACTGGATCGAGGCGCTCTCCGATCTCAAGATTGCGACCAGCATCGCCGCCGGGCGGCTCTCGTCCGAATTGATCCTGCTGCTGTTGAAGGACGGCAGCTACCGCAAACATCTGGATGCGCTGCGGGTCCGGCTTTCGCAAGCCATGGACGAGACGGCGCAGCGATTGGGTTCGCTCGGCATCACGCCGTGGATACGGCCGCAGGCGGGCATGTTTCTCTGGTGCCGGTTGCCCGACGGGATCGATGCCGCAGATGTTGCGCGGGCCTGCCTCGCCGATAACATCGTTCTTGCGCCCGGCAACGCCTTCAGCGTGTCGCAGACCGCCAGCGGCTTCCTGCGATTCAACGTCGCACAGTCGGATGATCCGCGGATATTCCGATCGCTGGAGCGAGCGCTGAACCACGCCGCGAGAGCTTAGCGCGCGGTACAAAGGCAATCGGTGGTGAACCGCAAGGCAGCGTTTGCTTCTTCGGGCAAACACGCTACATTTCGCTGGCTAACCGAAGAGCGAGCCCTGGGAGGAGCGATTTCATGAGACGGATGTGGCCCGAGGAGTTCAATTCCATTCTGAGCGGCGCGGAGGAAGTGACGCTGGAACTACCGGCGGCCGTGCACGAGGACGGCTCGCGGAGCGAACCGGTCAGCAGGCGGGCTCTGAAAGTCCGTATTCCGATGGAAGACTACGAGCGCATCTGGCCATTGGCGGAAGCACGCTACCGGCTCGGCGGCAAATTCGCGGGCAAAGCGATCACGCTAATCACCACCAATCCGCACTACCATACCTGGCACCCGGCAGATGGCGGCAATATCGAGAACACCTCGGATAGCGGCAGGCACTACACGACGAACTACATCGTCGTGCATTTCCTGCTCGACGATGTGCGGGAAACGGCGGCGGCCTGACGGCGCTGCCGTTTACGCTTCGTCCAGAGCGAGCGCGAGGTCGGCGATCAGATCGTCCGGATGTTCGATGCCGATCGACAACCGGATGGTCGACTCCAGAACGCCGATGCGCTCACGCACATCAGCCGGAACACCGGAATGAGTCATTGCGGCCGGGTGGCTCGCAAGCGACTCCGTTCCGCCGAGGCTGACCGCCAGCTTGAAGATCTTCAGCGCGTTCAGGAACCTGAACGAAGCCGGCTGGCCGCCCTTGATATCGAAAGAGAACGTCGAACCGGCGCCCGTGCACTGTGCGGCGAAGGTTCGCCCGACCGGCGAATCCGGATCGTGGTAAGGCAGATAGTGGATGGTTTCGACCTTCGGATGATCGCGGAGAAAATCGGCGACGGCACGTGCGTTGCTGTTTGCCCGCTCCATGCGCAGTTGCAGCGTCTCCAGCGAACGTCCCAGCATCCAGCAGGAATGGGGGTCGAGCTGCGTGCCGATAGAGCCGCGGAGTGCCTTCACCTGTTTGATCACAGCTTTCGGACCCAGGACGGCGCCGGCGATCAAATCCGAATGGCCGCCGACATATTTGGTCAGCGAATAAAGCGATATATCCGCGCCGTGTTCGATCGGACGCTGGAAGACCGGGCCAAGCAGCGTGTTGTCGCAGACGATGATCGGGGTGTGGCCCTGTCTCTCGCCAACCGCATTGGCAACACGGCGTATCAAGGCAACGTCAACGAGACTGTTCGTGGGGTTGGCGGGCGTTTCGATGAGGATGACCGAGACTCGACCTCTCTGCATAGCCTCCTCGGCCGCTGCCTGGACCGACGCCTCGCTGACACCGTCATGAAAACCGACGGCGGCAACCCCGAAGTTCAAGAAGGTCTTCGCCAACAGCGTCTCGGTGCCGCCATAGAGCGGCTGCGAATGGAGAATCGTATCGCCGGGCCGGACGAAGGCGAGCAACGTGGTCGAGATCGCCGACATGCCGGAGGAGAATAGCGCGCCACTTTCGGTCCGTTCATAAACCGCGAGCCTGTCTTCGACGATCTCGCTGTTGGGATGGTTGAACCGCGAGTAGACGAGACCGGCGCCCTTGCCTGCCGGCGGCTCGCGACGGCCCGAGACGTAGTCGAAGAAATCGCGGCCGTCTTCGGCGGTATTGAAGACGAAGGTCGAGGTGAGAAACACCGGCGGCTTGACCGCTCCTTCTGAAAGCTCCGGATCATAACCGTAGTTCAGCATCTGCGTTTCCGGGTGCAGCGCGTGATTGCCGATATGGGTTCTCGAAGGATGCGGCGCGGTCATGACGGTCTCCTCGGCCGATGGAATGGAGCTAAAGCAGCAGATCATAGCAAATGCGGAAGTTCATTCCTGATATTTGGCGCAGCAGGATATCTTTGGAAGCGACTTCCTCCACAGTGCGAGACTCGGGCACAGAAAATTGACCGGAGACAAAGCTGTGATGACGAGCGCTCCCGGTGAGCGACACGAGCGTGTCATCAGGACCATCGAGCTCAACACCGGCGCATCTGGCCCAAAGTGCATCGCGGCTTACCCAAACGTTAAAAAATTCCCACGGAAGTTAACGGGATATTTACCACGTATCGTAAAAA
>NZ_JBNDHT010000025.1:0-60737 GCF_056755115.1 Rhizobium sp. SVR5-2C
ACCGGTCGTGCCCTACACCAACGGCGGCGGCATTCCAGACGGCACGAAACAGTTGCTGGATAGGCTCGGTCCGAAGAAGTTCGGCGAGTGGATGCGAAACGAGAAGCGCGTGCTGGTGACCGACACGACGATGCGTGACGGACACCAGTCGCTCCTTGCCACGCGTATTCGCACCCATGACATTGCCCGCATCGCCGGCATCTATGCGCATGCGCTGCCCAACCTGTTGTCGCTGGAGTGCTGGGGCGGAGCGACCTTCGACGTCTCCATGCGCTTCCTCACCGAAGACCCGTGGGAGCGACTGGCGCTGATCCGCGAGGGCGCCCCCAATCTGCTTCTGCAGATGCTGCTGCGCGGCGCCAACGGCGTCGGCTACAAGAACTATCCCGACAATGTCGTCAAATATTTCGTCCGTCAGGCGGCCAAGGGCGGTATCGACCTTTTCCGCGTTTTCGATTGCCTGAACTGGGTCGAGAACATGCGCGTGTCGATGGATGCGGTGGCCGAGGAGAACAAGCTCTGCGAAGCGGCGATCTGCTATACCGGCGACATCCTGAATTCCGCGCGTCCGAAGTATGACCTGAAATACTATGCCGATCTCGCCGTTCAGCTCGAGAAAGCCGGCGCTCACATCATCGCGCTGAAGGACATGGCCGGCCTGCTGAAGCCGGCGGCAGCCAAGGTTCTCTTCAAGGCGCTGCGGGAAGCAACCAGCCTGCCGATCCACTTCCATACCCATGATACGTCCGGGATTGCTGCGGCAACCGTGCTTGCGGCGGTCGATGCCGGCGTCGACGCTGTCGATGCCGCCATGGATGCGCTGTCCGGCAACACCTCGCAGCCGTGCCTGGGCTCGATCGTCGAAGCGCTGCGCGGTTCCGAGCGCGATCCGGGGCTCGATCCGGAATGGATCCGCCGGATATCCTTCTACTGGGAAGCGGTGCGTCATCAGTACGCGGCCTTCGAGAGCGATCTCAAGGGACCGGCGTCCGAAGTCTACCTGCATGAAATGCCGGGTGGCCAGTTCACCAACCTCAAGGAGCAGGCCCGCTCGCTCGGCCTCGAGACCCGCTGGCACCGCGTCGCGCAGGCCTATGCCGACGCCAACCAGATGTTCGGCGATATCGTCAAGGTGACGCCGTCGTCCAAGGTGGTCGGCGACATGGCGCTGATGATGGTCTCGCAGGACCTCACCGTTGCCGATGTCGTCAATCCGGAAAAGGAAGTGTCGTTCCCCGAATCGGTCGTTTCGATGCTGAAGGGCGATCTCGGCCAGCCACCGGGCGGATGGCCGGAAGCCCTGCAGAAGAAGGCGCTGAAAGGCGAAACGCCCTATACGGTGCGCCCCGGCTCGCTGCTCGAAGACGCCGATCTCGATGCCGAGCGCAAGGCGATCGAAACCAAGCTGGAGCGTCAAATCAGCGATTTCGAGTTCGCATCCTACCTGATGTATCCGAAGGTCTTCACCGATTTCGCCTCGGCTTCCGAGACCTATGGCCCGGTTTCGGTTTTGCCGACGCCTGCCTATTTCTACGGCCTTGCGGATGGCGAGGAACTCTTTGCCGATATCGAAAAGGGCAAGACGCTGGTCATCGTCAACCAGGCGATGGGTGGCACCGACGACCAGGGCATGGTCACGGTCTTCTTCGAGCTCAACGGCCAGCCACGCCGCATCAAGGTTCCGGACCGCGCGCACGGTGCGTCGGGTGCCGCCGCCCGCCGCAAGGCGGAGACGGGCAATGCGGCCCATGTCGGTGCCCCGATGCCGGGCGTCATTTCCCGCGTCTTCGTCTCGCCGGGCCAGGCCGTCAGCGCGGGCGATGTGCTGGTCTCCATCGAAGCCATGAAGATGGAAACGGCGATCCACGCCGAGAAGGACGGCACGATTGCCGAAGTGCTGGTGAGGGCGGGCGATCAGATCGACGCAAAGGATTTGCTTGTTGCCTATGCGGGCTGACCGGCAGCTGAAGGGTTGAGGGCGGCTTTTGGAGCCGCCCTTTTTTGTTTTGTGAATAGAGAAAGGGTTGAAATGAGTAAGATCAAGATTGCAGTCATCGTTGGAAGCACACGCATTGGCCGCTTCGCCGATCATCCGGCGAAGTGGATTGCCGACATTGCCCGGAAGCGGCCGGAATTTGAGGTCGAGGTGCTCGATCTTCTCGACTATCCCATGCCCTTCTTCGGTGAAGCGCGTGCCTCGGAAGCCGAAAGCGAGACGGCGGAACGCTGGAAGAAAAAGCTGCGCGAATTCGACGGCTTCATCTTCACTGTCGCCGAATACAATCATGGGCCGACCGCCGTTTTGAAGAATGCCATCGATCTGGGCGATTTTATCCAGAAGCCGGTCGGCTTCGTCGGCTACGGCGGTGTCGGCGGCGCTCGCGCCGTAGAGCAGCTTCGTTTGGTATTCGTGGAAATGAGCGCCGCTTCGGTAAAGACGGGCGTGCACATTTCCTTCCCGGAATATCTGAGCGTCGTCAAGGAAGGCAAGAGCCTCGGCGACTACGCGCACCTGAACGAAGCCGCCAAGAACATGCTTGACCAGCTGAGCTGGTGGGGCAATGCGCTGAAGGCGGCACGCGCCGTCGTCACCGCAGCCGCCTGATGGGCTTACGGTGAAGCCGGGATTGTTTCGGACGATCCCGGCTTTTCTCAGATATCGTAGGTATGGGCGGCGTTGATCGTCGAAATGAAGCGTTTGGTGCGCTCGCGTTCGGGCGCGGTGAAGATGGTCTTTGCCGCGCCGGTCTCGACGACGCTTCCCGCTTCCAGGAACACGACGTTGTTGGCGATCTTTGAGGCGAGCCGCAGATCATGCGTCGCCATGGCCATGGTCGTGCCTTCGCGGGCAAGCTGAGCCAATACTTCCACCACTTCCGCCGACAGCTCCGGATCGAGGGCCGAGGTCGGCTCGTCGCAGAGCAGGACGCGCGGTGAGGGCGCCAGCGCGCGGGCAATCGCGACGCGCTGTTGCTGGCCGCCGGAAAGTGTCGCGGGCCAAGCATCTGCCTTATGCGCCATGCCGACCTTGGTCAGCAATTCCATGGCGCGGGCATGTGCCCTGTCCTTCGGCCATTTGAGGACGGTTACGAGACCCTCCATGACATTTTCGATCGCGGTTTGATGCGGAAAGAGCTGGAAATTCTGGAAGACCATGCCCGTCTGGCGGCGGATCTTCTGGATCGCTGGCCAGGCGACGCGCTTTCCGGGCGCGAAGGAGAGCGTCTCCTCACCGAGGCGGATGGCGCCTGCGGTCGGAATCTCCAAGAGATTGATGCAGCGGAGCAGAGTGCTCTTGCCGCCGCCGGATGGGCCGACGAGGGCTGTGACGCTACCTTCCGGGATGCGGATGCTGATGTCCTTCAGGATGATGGCATCACCGAAGCGCTTTTCGATGTGAGAAAGCTCGATCATGCATTTGCCTCCAGCATGCCGCCGTAGCGCGCAAAGCGGCGCTCGAGCCGCACCTGCAGCGCAGATAGAACGGAGCTCAAAGCAAGGTATATCAAAGCAGCCTCGATGTAGAGGATAAGCGGTTCGTAAGTGGTCGCAACGATGCGCTGTGCCGCCTGGAAAAGCTCAGGCACGGTGATCGCGGCCGCCAGCGACGTGTCCTTGACCAGCGAGATGAAGGTATTCGAAAGTGGAGGCACGGCGACGCGGCCGGCCTGCGGCAGGATCGTGCGGCTCATGGCCTGCCGCCAGTTCATGCCGATCGAATAAGCGGCTTCCCATTGACCCTTGGGCACGGAGGAGATGACGGCACGGATGATCTCGGAGCTGTAGGCGCCAATATTCAGCGTGAAGCCGATGAGGGCTGCCGGGAAGGCATCGAGAAGGATGCCAATGCTCGGCAGGCCGTAGAAGATGACGAAAAGCTGTACGAGCAGCGGCGTGCCGCGGATGATCCAGACATAGAAGCGGGCAACGGCCGCAACCGGCGCCGGAGCGAATAGCCGCGCGACGGCGGTGATCAAGCCAAGGATCAGCCCGAACAAAAAGGAAAGCAGCGTCAGTGGGATCGTGAACTTGATGCCGCCCCAAAGAAGCGTAGGCAGCGATTCCACCATCAATTGAAGCCAGTGCGGCACGGGGTATTCCCTCTCGCGGGTTGATGCGTTGACGTGGAATACCCTTCCCCAGCCCCTCCCCACAAGGGGGAGGGGCTTAGAGGATGCGTCGTACGGGCATAAAACAGCTAATCACCCCCATTGGCGCGGTCCTTGATTACGGAACGGCCAATAAAAAGCCCCTCCCCTTGTGGGGAGGGGTTGGGGAGGGGGCCTTTTGTATAGGCCTGACTTACTTCGAAACGTCCTGACCGAAATACTTGTCAGCAATCTTCTTGTAGGTGCCGTCGGCCTTGATTTCCACCAGCGCCTTGTTGATTGCGTCCAGCAGCTCCGGCTCGCCCTTGCGGATGATGATGCCGGAATAATCGGCGTTCTCCTGCTGGGCGGCGATCTTCACGTTTGCGTCCGGCTTGTGCTTCTTGAAGTCCAGGAAGGAGAGGCTGTCATTGATCGTCGCATCGGCACGGCCGGTCAGCACCAGCTGGATCGACTGGTCGAAGCCGTCAGTGCCGACGAGTTCGGCGCCGGACTGCTCGGCAAGCTTGCCGAAATTGCTCGTCAGAGACTGGGCAGACTTCTTGCCCTTCAGGTCCGCGAAGCTCTTGATGCTGTCGTCGTCGGCGCGGGCGATGAGCACGGCCTTGGACGCGATGTAAGGCTCGGAGAAGTCGTACTTCTGCTTGCGGGCATCGGTGATGCCGACCTGATTGATAACGGTGTCGTAGCGCTCGGAGTCGAGGCCAGCGATCAAGCCGTCCCACTTGCCTTCGACGAATTCAGGCTTGACGCCGAGCTTGGCGGCAATTGCTTCGCCGATCTCGACGTCGAAGCCGACCAGCTTGTTGCTTCCGTCATGATAGGTGAAAGGCGCATAGGTGCCTTCCGTGCCAATCTTCAGGACCCCTGCGGACTTGATGGCGTTGAGATTGTCGCCGGCTTGAGCCGAAGCAAAGGCAGCTGCAGAGAGGAGGGCTGCGGCGGCGATGGTCTTGAGCAGTTTCATTTTTTGCGTGTCCATTCTGGAGGAATTCAATGATGGATAGATTGCAGAAAATAGCGCAGCACGAAGCGTAGAAAACTGCAAAGAAATTGGGCAAGTGCGAATATTTTTCTCATTTATTTCGGTTTTTGGCGCGGCTTGTTTCAGGTTGTCAGAAATCGTGTGACGGATGCCTGTTGTCTGCACGATCATATACGTTTATGCACGATTATACGGTTGAATTTGTATCCGGCGGGCTAATCGAGCATGAACACGCATGAAATGCTCCTCAAGGAGCGGCAGAGCATCATATCGGGAAAGCTTCAAGCGAAAGGCCGCGTGCTCGCAGCGGAACTTGCCCTGGAATTCGGGGTTTCGGAAGACACGATCCGCCGGGATCTGCGTGAGATGGCAGCCGCAGGCCTTTGCGAGCGGGTCTATGGCGGCGCGCTGCCGATTTCGCCTGCAGGCGGGAGCCTGACGCAACGCATAGGCATCGCGCTCGATCGCAAGGAAATGCTGGCTGAGGCCGCCGTCTCGCAGATAGCCCCAGGCTCGACAGTATTCTTTGACGCCGGAAGCACGAATCTTGCGATCGCCAATGCATTACCCGCCGACCTGGCGCTGACGGCTGCAACGAACGCTCCGGCAATTGCCGCCGCCTTGATCGACAAGCCCGGCGTCGATGTCATTCTGATTGGCGGTATGGTCGATCGGCAGGTGGGCGGTGCCCTCGGCGCCAAGGCAATGCGGGATATGGAGCAGTTCTCGCCCGACCTTTGCATTCTCGGTGCCTGCGGCGTCGACCTGGAGGCGGGTGTCACGACCTTCGGCTTTGAGGACGCCGAGTTCAAGCGGTTTGCGACGTCGAAGAGCAGGAAGGTTCTGGTTGCTGCGACTTCGGAAAAATTCGGAACAGCGGCTCCACACAGCATTCTGCCGATCGTGCAGTGCGAATGCCTTGTGGTGGAGCACGATGCCGACGAGGCGCTGCTTGCGGCCTTTCGCGAGCGGGGCTGCCGGACAGTGAAAGCGCAGAAGGCGCGTTGATTTACGTTTGCGAGCCGGCTTAACGCCGGTTGCGGAAGGAAGACGGTACTACGATGGATAATCCTCCAAATGTTGTTAACGGCGTAAGGCGCGGCTTCCTGCCGAAAAGCAGGGTTGCTGTTTCGCTGCTGTTCCTGATGAACGGGTTTGTCGTCGGTAGCTGGGCACCGAAGATTCCGGACTTCGCCGAACGGCTGCAACTGACGAAGTTTCAGCTTGGCTTGATGATACTGGTGTTCGGCCTCGGGTCCCTGACGATGATGCCGATTGCCGGCGCACAGATCGCCAAGCATGGATCGCGCGTGATTTCACGGGCAACTGCAATTTGCGTGCTGCCGATCCTTCTCGCGCTGACGGTGGCGTCGAATGTCGTCACCGCGGCAATTGCGCTTTTCCTGTTCGGCGGCTTCATCGGTGCGATGGATGTCGCCATGAACGCCAATGCGGTTGCCGTTGAAAAATCGATGCGCCGGGCGATCATGTCGTCTTGCCATGCCTTTTGGAGCCTCGGAGGCCTGATCGGCTCAGGCCTTGGCGGCTTCGTCATCGCCAAATTCGGCGTCCTCGGCCACGCCGGACTTGCGACTTTGCTCGCGCTGATTTTCCTGGCTGGCGCCTGGGCGATCATCCTTTCCGATCCACCGCATCCGGACGAGAAGAAAGAGAAGACGCGGCTGCCGATCGACCCTCTGCCCTGGCTGCTGGGATTGATGGCTCTCTTTTCGATGGTTCCGGAAGGTGCGGTGCTGGACTGGGGTGCGCTTTACCTCCGTCAGGAGCTGAGTGCTTCCGTGGCTCTTTCCGGCTTCGGTTTTGCCGCCTTTTCATTGACGATGGCCATCATGCGTTTCGCCGGCGATCTGGTGCGAGACCGGCTCGGCGCGGTCAAGACGCTGCGCGTCTGCACCCTCTTTGCCATTGTCGGTATGCTCGCCGCCGCTTTCGCGCCGAGCGCCGAGATCGCGATCATGGGTTTTGCATTCTGCGGGATCGGCATTTCGAACATGGTGCCGATCGCCTTTTCTGCGGCGGGCAATGT
This sequence comes from Rhizobium sp. SVR5-2C, assembly GCF_056755115.1. Lineage (NCBI taxonomy): Bacteria > Pseudomonadati > Pseudomonadota > Alphaproteobacteria > Hyphomicrobiales > Rhizobiaceae > Rhizobium > Rhizobium sp. SVR5-2C. The sequence continues at coordinate 7,142 of NZ_JBNDHT010000025.1, forward strand.
TCCCGGCCTGAAAGCAGGAATCGGTCTCTCGGTCGTCACGACGATGGGCTATTCCGGCATGCTGGTCGCACCGTCTGTAATCGGTTTCGTGGCCGAACATGTCGGTTTCGGAGTGGTCTTCATGGCGTTGCCGGTGTTGCTGGTCGTCGTGCTGATCTTCTCAAGGCTTGCACGCTACGCAGACGGCATTTCCGGCAGTGGCCACTAGCACCGCCAAGCAAAAGTGATGCGTTGGGCGTTGACAAGAAAGCGGGTATGATCCACCTGAAAGCACGAATTTGAAGGGTTCAAGAGCTCTATCCATGTCCTCAGCCAGCGATTTTGATCCGAAACCGCGCCGGGCTTCCGTCGCTGTCGACGTCGGTGGCGTCATCGTCGGCGGCGGTGCGCCGGTCGTCGTGCAGTCGATGACGAATACCGATACGGCGGATGTCGATTCCACGGTTGCGCAGGTGGCAGCCCTCTTCAAGGCCGGGTCCGAACTCGTGCGCATCACCGTCGATCGCGATGAAAGCGCTGCTGCCGTTCCGAAGATTCGCGAGCGGCTGTTGCGCCTCGGCCTGGATGTGCCGCTTGTCGGCGATTTCCACTATATCGGCCACAAGCTGCTTGCCGATCACCCGGCCTGCGCCGAAGCGCTTGCGAAATACCGGATCAATCCCGGCAATGTCGGCTTCAAGGACAAGAAGGACAAGCAGTTCGCCGAAATTATCGAGATGGCGATCCGCTACGACAAGCCGGTGCGCATCGGCGTCAATTGGGGTTCGCTCGACCAAGACCTCCTGACGGCGCTGATGGATCAGAACGCCGAGGCAGGCTCGCCGCTTTCGGCCCGTCAGGTCACCCGCGAGGCAATCGTGCAATCGGCGCTGATCTCGGCCAATCTTGCAGAAGAGATCGGCCTGCCGCGCAACCGCATCATCCTGTCGGCCAAGGTCAGCCAGGTTCAGGATCTGATCGCCGTCTATTCGATGCTGTCGGAGCGCTCCGATCACGCTCTTCATCTCGGGCTCACCGAAGCGGGCATGGGTACCAAGGGCATCGTCGCCTCGTCGGCAGCAATGGGCTACGTGCTCCAGCACGGCATCGGCGATACGATCCGCGTGTCGCTGACCCCGGAGCCGAATGGCGACCGCACGCGCGAAGTGCAGGTGGCGCAGGAACTGCTGCAAGTCATGGGTTTCCGGCAGTTCGTGCCGGTTGTTGCCGCCTGCCCGGGTTGCGGCCGTACCACTTCGACGGTTTTCCAGGAGCTGGCGCAGAACATCCAGAACGACATCCGCAAGAACATGCCGGTCTGGCGCGAGAAATATCCGGGCGTCGAAGCGCTGAACGTCGCGGTCATGGGCTGCATCGTCAACGGCCCGGGAGAAAGCAAGCATGCCGATATCGGCATTTCACTGCCCGGCACCGGCGAAACGCCGGCCGCACCGGTTTTCATCGACGGCAAGAAGGCGCTGACGCTGCGCGGCCCGAAGATTGCTTCGGACTTCGAGGCGCTGGTCGTCGACTACATAGAAAAGCGTTTCGGCCAGAAGACCGCTGCTGAATAAGCCAATTAGATCCGACTGGTGAGTAGCTTCAATCCTGCAAAGCAGTAGAAGGCAGACATCGCGCCTTCGATCCAGCGGCGTAGCCCGCGATAGACCTTCAGCGCATGCGGCGTCGAAAACAGCGCCGCATATCCCATGAAGATCGTAAAGCCGGTAATCATGCAGACGGCGATGATGAGCACGGCAACCGAAGCCGGAGCGCCTTGCGGCATGCCGAGCGCGATGATCGCAAGCCAGGCGAAGATTGCCTTGGGATTGGTGACGTGGATGCCGTAACCACGCAACAACAGGGCTTTGGTCGAGAGCTTCCTTTCTTCCGCCGCCCGTGGAATATCCTCGCCGGCGCGCATCGCCTTAAAGGCCTTGTAGGCGAGGTAAAGCAGATAGAGCCCGCCGAAGACCTTCAGGATTTCCAGAGCGATGGCATAGGTCTGCAGAATGGTCGCAAGCCCGAGGGCGGCAGCGCAGGCCCAGGTGAAGGAGCCGCCGAAAATCCCAAGCGCGATCGTCATGCCCGCTTTGCGGCCCTGCGTCATCGAGGTGGACACGATCGCCATGATCGCCGGGCCGGGGCTGATGACGGCGATGATATAAGCGATGTAGGCAGGGAGAATTTGCGGCAGATAGGACAGGGTTTCGCGCATCTTGCGTCTCTTGTTCGGCCGGGTGGCTGTGTGCTCCGTTTTCTAGGCCGAGCTCCCGGCGACAGACAAGAGACCGCGTCTCGCATGTCGGTGAAAATATTGTCCCGGTGACGCTTTTTCAGCTCTTGCGTCCGGCAATGAAGCGGGCTGCTTCGGCCAGGATGGCGCTGCGCTCGGCGTAAGGAGACAGCAGTGCTTCGGCCTCGCGCACATGCTCAGCAAGCCTGGCTTCGGCCCAATCGATGCCATGGAGGCCAACCAGCGTGCCCTTGCCACGTCTGGCATCCTTGCCCGTCGCCTTGCCCATTGTGGCGGCATCCGAGGTGAGATCGAGAAGATCGTCTGCGAGCTGGAAGGCGAGCCCGATCTTCTCGCCGAAGGCGCGCAGACGCTTGCGGTCATCGCTCGGCGCGCCCGCGACGATCGCACCTGCCTCACAGGCAAAGCGGATCAAGGCTCCGGTCTTCATCGCCTGCAATGTAACGATACCCGGCTCGCCGGGCGCGTTCTTCTCCGCGGCGAGATCCAGTGCCTGGCCGCCGGCCATCCCACCCAAACCCGCGGCGCGCGCGAGCACAAGGGTCAGAGCCACCTTGCTCTGATCGGGAAGTTTCGTTTCGTCAGCGGCGATGATGTCGAAGGCATAGGTCAAAAGACTGTCGCCTGCGAGGATTGCGGTGGCTTCATCGAAGGCGATGTGAACCGTCGGTTTGCCGCGGCGCAGGTCGTCGTCGTCCATGGCGGGCAGATCGTCATGGACGAGGGAGTAGCAGTGAACGCATTCGAGCGCCGCACCCACTCTCAAGGCTGCTCGCTTGTCTCCGCCGAGGAGAAGTGCGCTCTCCACGACGAGGAACGGACGCAGCCGTTTGCCGCCGTTCAGCACCGCATAATGCATCGCCGCCCTCAGATTTTCGGGGCGGGCGATTTCGTCGCCGAGCATGCGTTCGGAAAGCAGCCTGTCCAGCACCGCCTCGATTTCCCGGGCGTTGGTTTTCAAGCGTGTTTCGAAGGCTTCGGGGCTCGCGTCCATGCGCGCTCTTTGGCACGAGCAGCAGCGCGGTTGCAATGGAATTGTAGATGACTGAGGCAAGTTTTCGGTTGCGCTCTGGCCTTCAAGCCCGGCAAACGGTATGAGAACGCAGGGAACAGGTCGGGCTCGCAGATTGGATATTACGCCGGAAAGAGAGGACAGCATTGCGATGCCGGCTCATCGCCGTTTGTTCGCTTGGCTTCAGAGCCGATCGATCATGATGCGCATCGTCCTTGCGATAGCCGGACTTCTGATCCTGCCTTACGTCCTGATCTTCGTTTATCTTGTCCCTTTCATTCACCCCGTCTCGACCCTGATGCTGCGTGATCTCTTGCTTTTGCGGGGTTACGACCGGCAATGGGTCTCTATCGATGACATCTCGCCGGTTCTCGTCCAGTCGGTGATGATGTCCGAGGATGGGCAATACTGCTTCCACGACGGTGTGGACTGGGGGGAAATGCGTATGCTGGTCGAAGATACGCTCAATGGCGAAAGCACTCGCGGCGGCAGCACAATTCCCATGCAGACGGCCAAGAACCTGTTTTTGTGGAACAGCCGCTCCTTTGTGCGCAAGGCGCTCGAACTGCCGTTGGCGGTGGCTTCGGATCTCGTCTGGACGAAGCGCCGGCTGATGGAGATCTATCTCAACATCGCCGAGTGGGGACCGGGCATTTACGGCATCGAGGCGGCGGCGCGTTATCACTTCAAGGTACCCGCTTCCAAGCTGTCGCGGCGCCAGGCTGCCCTTCTGGCCGTTTCCCTTCCGAACCCGATCGATCGCAAGGCCGGTAAACCCGGCCGTGGCCTTCGGAGGCTTGCAGCCGTCATCGAGCGCCGGGCCCAAGGGTCCGGCGATTACATCAGATGCATTTATGACTAGGGCATGAATTATTCATTGGTCGCCGCCGCAGGGCGCCGGTAAGTTCGCTTCGAAATCAAAGCGCGGATGGCCCATGGACAAGCTTACTCTCTATATTGGCAACAAAAATTATTCCTCATGGTCGCTCCGGCCATGGATTGCGATGGAAGCGGCCGGAATTCCCTTCGAGGAAATTCTGATCCCCTTTGATTTTCCCGCAGGCAATCCGCGCTTCAGGGAAATCTCGCCGACGGGCAGGGTCCCGGTTCTGCGTCACGGCAATCTGCAGGTCTGGGAATCTCTTTCCATCATCGAGTATGTGTCCGAGCTCTATCCGGAAGCGGGGCTCTGGCCCAGGGATCGCGCACAGCGCGCGGTGGCGCGCTCGGTCTCCATGGAGATGCTCTCGGGCTTCCGGGCGCTCAGAGGTGCTTGCCCGATGAATATCCGGCGCGCGAGGGCCAAGATTGCGCTTCCCGATGGCGTGATGGACGACGTTGCGCGCATCGAAACGGTCTGGCGGGAAATGCGCGCCGCCTCCGGCGGTCCCTTCCTTTTCGGTGCCTTCTCGGCCGCCGATGCGATGTTTGCCCCGGTCGTCAACCGCTTCGATGTCTATGTTCTCGTGACCGCCGGCGATACGCTGAGTTACATGGCGGCCGTGAAGGCGCATCCCGCCTGGTTGAAGTGGGAAGCTGCCGCCCGGGCCGAGCCCTGGATCGTCCCTGAAGACGAAGCCTGAACCGTCATTCGCCAGAATCGCAAAAAATGCGTTTGGGGACTGGTCAACCAACTTCAAGGCATGTATAAGCGCGCGAAATTTCCGAAATCGCGATACGTCCGTTTCGGCCGCCAGCTTGGCCGGGAATGTGTTGCCTGTGAATTGGAGTATGTAAAAATGGCTGTACCGAAGAGAAAAACGAGCCCGTCCAAGCGCGGTATGCGCCGTTCTGCAGACGCACTCAAGGCTCCGACTTATGTTGAAGACAAGAACTCCGGCGAACTGCGCCGTCCGCATCATATCGATCTGAAGACCGGTATGTATCGCGGCCGTCAGGTTCTGACGCCGAAGGAAAGCGCATAAGCTTTCAGGTTCTGGTCCGCGAGGATTTAAAAGGCCGGCTTCAACGCCGGCCTTTTGCTTTTGAGCATTTATCTATTACGACGACTTGAAGTTGCGTCGAGATCTGCTGCAGTATTCCCCTCGTCAAAGAGGGGGAAATGACAAGATGATCGCTGCAGTGCCGTTGATGGTAATTCCGTTTATTCTTTACAATATGGCGATGCTCGGCTTGATGGGCAGCGGTGGTATTCCCGCGCTTCAACAGGACGTCATCGTTCTTTCGATGATTTCCGGTGCGATCTGGAGCATGTCGCTTGGCGATCTCTTCATCGTCGTGGCTCTGGTGGTTCTGTTTTTCGAGCTCTTGCGGGCTACCCGCCACGGATCCGGCAGCCTAGTCAACCATATGTTGTCGATGCTGGTATTCATCGCCTTCCTGGTCGAGTTCCTGCTCGTGCAGGACGCGGCAACGCAGGTATTCTTCATCCTGATGACGGTTGCGCTGATAGACGTGATCGGCGGATTTGCCGTTTCGATCCGCAGCGCCGGGCGCGATGTGTCGATCGGGCTCTGAGCCTTAAAGACTATCGAGTTTGTTCTGCAGCGCCCGCAGCTGTTCCTTCAGCTCGTCGATGTCCTTCGACTCTGTCTTTTTCGTCTCCTTTGCAGGGGGCGTCATAAACGGAGAGAACATTTGCATGGCCTGCTGGAACATCTCGGTGTTGCGGCGGACCTGCTCTTCGACCATCTGCATCGGCAGCTGCAGGTTCTTGCCGAGCGGCGTTTCGCCAAAGGCACGGGTCACTTGCTCGCGCATCTGAGACTGCTGTTCGGTGAAGGCGCGCATGGAATGTTCCAGGAAGGTCGGAACCACCATTTGCATTTGATCGCCATAATAGGTGATGAGCTGACGCAGGAAGGAAATAGGCAGCAAGGTGTTCCCTGTCTTCGATTCCTGCTCGAAGATGATCTGGGTCAAGACCGAATGCGTGATGTCGTCACCGGTCTTTGCATCCTGTACCGTAAAGTCCTCCCCCTTTTTTACCATCTCCGCCAAATCTTCCAGCGTCACGTAGGTGCTGGTGCCCGTGTTGTAGAGGCGGCGGTTGGCGTATTTCTTGATAATTATCTGACCCTCGTTCTTGGCCATATCAGTCTCCTGATCCCCGTCTGATTGTTATGGATACTCCTCCGCTACAGACTGTAGACGCAAAAGAAGCCCGGTGACAATCTCTTTGTGCGATGCGGCAACTCCTTTGCCTAAAGGCATAAAATTGCATTTTCGTAAGCGCTCACGAAAATTGCGTTGTCATCGTGTTGCCGTTTGACTCGGCGCCAAAGCTTTGCCAGTTTCAACTTATAAATGATGAAGGAAACGAGGAGGCCCCCATGAGCAATTCATCGATCGTCATCGCCAGCGCAGCCCGCACAGCGGTCGGCTCTTTCAATGGTGCATTCGCCACTGTCCCGGCGCACGAGCTTGGAGCAACTGCCATCAAGGGCGCGCTCGAGCGTGCGGGCGTTGATGCGGCGGAAGTCGACGAGGTCATCCTCGGCCAGGTGCTTCAAGCAGGAGAAGGGCAAAATCCGGCTCGCCAGGCGGCCATGAAAGCAGGGGTTTCCAAGGAGGCGACGGCCTGGGGCGTGAACCAGCTTTGCGGCTCGGGGCTGCGCGCCGTGGCGCTCGGCATGCAGCAGATCGCCATGGGGGATGCAAAGATCATCGTCGCCGGTGGCCAGGAGTCCATGTCGATGGCACCCCATGCCGCGCACCTGCGCGGTGGCACCAAGATGGGCGACATGAAAATGGTCGACACCATGATCAAGGACGGCCTGATGGATGCTTTCTATGGCTACCACATGGGCATCACGGCCGAAAACGTCGCTCGTCAGTGGCAGCTCTCCCGTGCCGATCAGGATGAGTTCGCGGTCTCCTCGCAGAATAAAGCCGAAGCTGCCCAGAAGGCGGGCCGCTTCAAGGACGAGATCGTTCCTTTCATCATACAGACGCGCAAGGGTGATGTGACGGTCGATGCCGACGAATATATCCGTCACGGAGCAACGCTCGATACCATGGGGAAGCTTCGGCCGGCCTTCGATAAGGACGGCACGGTAACAGCAGGGAACGCCTCAGGGATCAATGACGGTGCGGCAGCTGCCGTGCTGATGACGGAAGCAGAAGCCGGCAGGCGCGGGGTTCAGCCGCTTGCACGCATCGTCTCCTGGGCAACGGCCGGCGTCGATCCCCAGGTCATGGGCACCGGCCCGATCCCTGCGTCGCGCAAGGCGCTTGAGAAGGCAGGCTGGTCTGTCGGAGACCTCGATCTGGTCGAGGCAAATGAGGCCTTTGCGGCTCAAGCCTGCGCAGTGAACAAGGATCTTGGCTGGGATCCCGCAGTCGTCAACGTCAATGGAGGAGCAATTGCGATCGGCCATCCGATCGGTGCATCCGGGGCGCGCGTCCTCAACACCTTGCTCTTCGAAATGAAACGGCGTGGCGCAAAGAAGGGGCTTGCCACTCTTTGCATCGGCGGCGGCATGGGCGTCGCCATGTGCTTCGAGGCGCTCTGAATAGACCTTGGAACCAACGATTCACCAGCGCCTGAGCAAAGGCGGAACTAAAACGAGGGGAGCGAAATATGAGCAGAGTGGCTCTGGTCACCGGCGGCACCCGTGGAATCGGCGCCGCCATTTCGATGGCGCTCAGGAACGCGGGATACAGGGTCGCTGCCAACTATGCCGGCAATGACGAAAAGGCGAGGGCCTTCCATGAGGTGACCGGCATTCCGGTCTTCAAGTGGGATGTTTCGGATTACGACGCTTGCGGTAAGGGCATCGACAAAGTAGCGGACGAACTCGGTCCGGTCGAAGTGCTGGTCAACAATGCCGGCATCACCCGCGACGCAATGTTCCACAAGATGACGCCGCAGCAGTGGCACGACGTCATCAATACGAACCTCACGGGCCTGTTCAACATGACGCACCAGGTCTGGGGCGGAATGCGCGACCGCAGCTTCGGACGGATCGTCAACATCTCGTCCATCAACGGCCAGAAGGGCCAGATGGGACAGGTGAACTACTCAGCCGCCAAGGCAGGCGATCTCGGCTTTACGAAGGCCCTTGCGCAGGAAGGGGCGGCGAAGAACATTACAGTCAACGCCGTCTGCCCGGGATATATCGGTACGGAAATGGTTCTTGCCGTTCCCGAGAAGGTACTCAACGAAAAGATCATTCCTCAGATCCCTGTCGGCCGCCTTGGCGACCCGGAAGAAATCGCCCGCTGCGTTACCTTCCTCGTGTCGGACGATGCCGGCTTCATCACCGGATCGACGATTACGGCGAATGGCGGCCAGTTCTTCGTCTAAGTCTGCGCGATGAAGCTTGCGTCACCTACGGTGGCGCTCGTTCCTTGCCTTGACCGGAACTCTCTGCGCCGCCCGATCGTCGCCGCGCAGGGCGGCGGCGGTTGTCGTGAGAAATGCAGCCGCGACAAGTATGGCGAGAGCGGAATTCAAAATGATCTGAGCCATGAGACCCCGTTCCTTTCTTACACAGGCTTACTGCCGTGATCTTCAGAAAGAATATGCGCCTTACGCCCGAAGCGCGGTAGATTTGCCTTTCATGACCGATCGTCAACATATTGTTGACGGCGAGCATAAACAAAAACGGGCGCCGAAGCGCCCGTCTGAACCCTTCTAATGGCAGTTCTCAGTAACGGCGTGGGCAACGTGCTTCGTAGCGGCGGCCATACCGGTCGCGATAGACGCAGTAGCCGCGGTGTTCCACGGACTGGCCGATCAGCGCCCCAGCAAGACCACCGGCAACAGCGCCGACTGCAGCGCCGCCCCAGCTGTTGCTCACAGCGCCACCAATGATCGCCCCAGTGCCGGCGCCGATTGCCGTTCCTTGTTCAGTCGGGGTGCAGGCCGCAAGTGCGCCTACCATAGCGGCTACAATGGCAATTTTCTTCATCATGTCTTTTCTCCGTAGGTTACAAGCCGCTAAATTCGGCCCATTAAAACAAGGATAAGAACGATAATGAGAACTAGCCCCAAACCGCCGGAAGGTCCATAGCCCCAGCCACGGCTATAACCCCAATTCGGCAGGGCACCAAGCAGGAGCAGAATAAGAATAATAAGAAGTATTGTTCCGAGCATGTTTTGAATTCCTCCAATTCGCCGTGACGAATGGACAATAAACACGCATCTGTCTTTTTTGTTCCCGGTTGGGATGAGACGCCGGTGATTTTTCTGCCTATCGGTGCATTGCGCAGGCGCGCCGTTCAAATCTTAACAAAGCCGCTCAAACAGCGGCGCATGGTCAGCTTTCCATTCGAGCTTTATGGTTAAAATTATATTCAAATACAACATGTTGCGGTGAACAAATCCGGAAACTCCGGGTGTCGGTGATTCGTAGGCGATTCGTTCTGCATTTGATCAATGGTTAATGCGGGTGCGGTACGACGGAGTGCCTATCGGTGCGAATCCGGCTTCCGAAACTAGGACGCGGCGTGTGGCCTGATTCAGCATCTAGTAGGAAAAACCGATTCAAAACCAATACTTAGCCGTGAACAAAAGCTGAATCACGGAGAGTCACCGATTCGTCGCTGATTCGTTCTCAGGCTGTTCCGAATCTGAAAACAGCGACTTAGCGCCATTTTTTGAATCGAGTTTGCAGCTCGCCTCTTGCGTTTGAAGAGGCACCTGTCCATGTGTTGTCTGCTTTGGAAACAAAGCGCCCTTGACCCTGAGGCTCCCCGCCTCACTTGCATGGACAATGAAACTGACATCGCAGCCCATGATACTGAGCGGGCGCGGCGTGACCGCGGTGCTCGGGCCGACCAATACAGGCAAGACCCACTATGCTATCGAGCGCATGGTTGCGAGCGGTACCGGCGTGATCGGGCTGCCGCTGCGTCTGCTGGCGCGTGAGGTCTATACGCGTGTGGTCGAAAAAGTCGGCGCGCAGAACGTCGCGCTCGTCACTGGCGAGGAGAAAATCTCTCCGCCGAATGCGCGCTTTTCCGTGTGTACAGTGGAGGCCATGCCGCGCGAGACAAAGGCAGCCTTTGTCGCCATCGACGAGGTCCAGCTCGCCGGCGATCTCGAACGCGGCCATATCTTCACCGACCGTATTCTGCATCTGCGCGGCCGCGACGAAACGCTGCTACTCGGCGCTGGTACGATGCGTCCCATTCTCCAGCAGCTCCTGCCGGGTATTACCGTTGTCGAGCGTCCAAGACTGTCGCAACTCCTCTATGCCGGTCAAAAGAAGATCACCCGTCTTCCCCAGCGGACGGCTATCGTCGCCTTCTCGGCAGATGAGGTCTACGCCATTGCGGAATTGATTCGGCGCCAGCGTGGAGGGGCCGCCGTTGTTCTCGGCGCGCTGAGCCCACGCACCCGAAATGCCCAGGTCGCACTCTACCAGGCAGGCGATGTCGAATACCTCGTGGCGACCGATGCGATCGGGATGGGCCTCAACCTGGATGTCGATCACGTCGCTTTTGCGCAGGACCGCAAATTCGACGGCTATCAGTTCCGCAATCTCAATCCCGCCGAACTCGGACAAGTTGCCGGGCGCGCCGGCCGTCATATGCGTGATGGCACCTTCGGGGTGACGGGCCAAGTGCAGCCTTTCGACGAAGAATTGGTGCAGCGGATGGAGGCGCACGAATTCGACAATGTCAAAGTTTTGCAGTGGCGGACGAAGGAACTCGATTTCTCCTCGATACGCTCGTTGCGGGCAAGTCTGGAAACTCCGCCGCGCGAGCAAGGCTTGACGCGTGCTTTGCCCGCCGTCGACCAGCAAGCGCTGGAGCAACTGGCTCGCTATCCGGAAGTTATTGACTTGGCTACCAGTCCGCAGCGCGTGGAGAAGTTATGGGAAGCTTGCGCGCTGCCGGACTATAGGCGTATCACGCCGGCACAGCATGCCGATCTGATCTCGACCCTCTTTTCCGATCTCGTGCGCCATGGCACGGTGAACGAGGGGTTTCTCGCAGAGCAGGTGCATCGCGCGGATCGTACGGACGGCGAAATTGACACGCTTTCGGCACGAATCGCGCAGATAAGAACCTGGACCTATGTGTCGAATCGACCCGGCTGGCTTGCCGATCCGACACACTGGCAGGAAAAGACGCGGGAAATCGAAGATCGATTGTCCGATGCGTTACATGAGAGGTTGACGAAACGCTTTGTTGATCGCAGGACATCTGTGCTCATGAAGCGCCTGAGAGAGAATGCGATGCTGGAAGCTGAAATCAGTGTGAATGGCGATGTCTTTGTTGAAGGACATCATGTGGGACAGTTGTCCGGTTTTCGGTTTACTCCCATTTCGGGTGCGGACGGACCGGATGCAAAGGCAATCCAGGCTGCTTCGCAAAAGGCGCTTGCCCTGGAATTCGAGGCTCGTGCCGCACGCCTCCATGCTGCCGGAAACAGCGATCTGGCGATAAGTTCTGACGGTCTCGTCCGCTGGCTCGGCGATCCGATCGCCCGCCTTGCCGGCAGCGACCACATCATGCGCCCCCGCGTTATCCTGCTCGCCGACGAACAGCTCACGGGGAACGCGCGCGATCACGTTGCCGCGCGCATCGAACGCTTCGTCAATCACCATATCAGCACGGTTCTGAAGTCGCTCGATGATCTTTCGCGCGCTGAGGACCTGCAGGGCCTTGCTAAGGGACTTGCTTTTCAACTCGTCGAAAATCTCGGCGTGCTCTTCCGCCGCGACGTGACGGAAGAAGTGAAGTCGCTGGATCAGGACGCGCGCGCTTCCATGCGCCGTTATGGTGTTCGCTTCGGCGCGTACCACATTTTCGTTCCGGCACTTCTCAAGCCGGCTCCGGCCGAACTTATCACCCTGCTTTGGGCCTTGAAAAACGACGGCCTGGAAAAGCCGGGTTATGGCGATCTCATTCCGGTGCTTGCTGCCGGCCGCACGTCCGTCGTGACCGATCCGAGCTTCGAGCGGGCCTTCTACAAGCTCGCCGGCTTCCGTTTTCTCGGCAAGCGCGCCGTCCGCATCGATATTCTCGAGCGGCTCGCGGACATCATCCGTCCGTTGCTGCAGTGGAAGCCTGGCCAGGCAAACCGGCCGGAAGGCGCCTACGATGGCCGCCGCTTCACGACAACGACAGCGATGCTTTCGATTCTCGGTGCGACGCTGGAGGACATGGAAGAGATCCTCAAGGGCCTCGGTTATCGCGCCGATGCCGTGACGGCCGGAGAAGCGGCGACTCATCTGGCTGCTCAGGACGCGTCTGTCGCTCCGGCGGCGGAAGCCTCCACCGAGGACGCCGCCGAGAAGGCAGATCACGACGACGCTGACAGCACAACCGAAGAAGCAGCCTCCGAGGTGCCGGATACCGAAGCCAAGCCTGCAACGGAAGCCGAGACTGCCGAAGGATCTGCGGCGGAGACATCGGAAGTCGGTGAGGCTGTCGAATCGAAGCCGGTTCTTCTGTGGCGGCTCGGCGGCCGCAACGACAACCACCGCCAGGCACGCGGTCAAGGTGAACGCCGCGGCGGCGAACGTCAGCAGCAGGGCAACCGGCGGCATGGTGGCAATGGTGGGGAAGGCGCCGAAGGCAACCGTCGCGAAGGCCGCGATGGAAAACGTCAGGACCGCGGTCGCGACGGCGGAAAGCCGCATCAGGGCCGTGGCGATCGCAACGAGCAGCGGGGCGACCGTCAGGATCGTGGCGACCGCAAGGATCGCAATGAACGCAACAACAATCGCGGCGGCTCGCAGCCGCTGCGCTTCGAGGCGAAGCCACCGCGGAAGGAAAAGCCAATCGATCCGGATTCTCCTTTCGCAAAGCTCGCTGCCTTGAAGGAGCAGATGAAGAAATAGCCTATGCGCAAGGAGACGCAGCCAGAAAGCGGTTCGCGGCAGCGCATCGACAAGTGGCTGTTCTTCACGCGCATGGTGAAGTCGCGGTCCCTGGCGCAAAGCCACATCCAATCAGGCCACGTTCGCCTCAACGGCGAGCGCGTACAGCTCCCCAGCCAGACCGTGAAGGCGGGCGACCGTATCGACCTTGCGCTTGAGCGCCGGGACGTTGTTCTGATCGTGAAGGCGTCGGGCGAACGGCGCGGGCCTTTCGAGGAGGCAAAACTGCTCTACGAGGATCTGACGCCGCCGCCGGATGAGGCAAAACGTCTCACGCCTTACGAGCAGGCCATCCGTGCGACGGGCGCTGGGCGGCCGACAAAAAAGGAACGGCGCGCAATCGACAGGCTGGTGTCGGACGACGATTAGAAAACTCTGTCTCTCAAGCCGGGGCAAGGAGATCGTTTATTCTTGAAATCCGGCGGTAAAGCCGGTACGTCACAGGCAACTTGCCGGGGAGTGCGACTTGCTCCCAAGCCTGCCCACGCTGCCCTCCGGCTTAGGGGAATGGTGCGACGTTCCAGGTTGCCCGCCCCGCTACATGAAATTCCTGGAGTTCTCCATGACCTATGTCGTGACCGACAATTGCGTTCGCTGCAAATATACCGACTGTGTGGAAGTCTGCCCCGTCGACTGCTTCTATGAAGGAGAGAATTTCCTCGTCATTCATCCTGACGAATGCATCGATTGCGGCGTCTGTGAGCCGGAATGTCCCGCTGAGGCGATCAAGCCCGACACCGAGCCGGGGCTGGATAAGTGGCTGAGGATCAACGCAGAATATGCGAGCATCTGGCCCAACATCACCGTCAAGAAAGAACCGCTGCCGGAAGCCAAGGAGATGGACGGCCAAACCGGCAAGTTCGAGCAGTATTTCTCCGAGAAGCCGGGTTCGGGCGACTGATGATTGCCTGCCCGTGAAATCGGGTTCACAGGCAGCTTAAACGTTTGAATTATGCTCTGCTTAAATGCGTGCCATGTGCTGCGTGCATGGCCCATCTTAAGCAAATTATTGATTTCGTCATATTTTTGTGATAGGTTTCGCACACTGATCCATTTGAGGCACGAGTGTGCCCAAAACCATCACGAAAGCAAAAGAAATCCGTACGCGGTTCCCCGTAACATATCAATGCCTTGGGCTGTTCGATCCTTGATCGCGCGCAAGAGCTTCTTTTGCTTCGGTCTGGTGGGACCAGAGTGAAGTCACCCGACGGAACTGATCCGTCTCATCCGGGCCTGACTGACCCGGCTCCGGCCGCCGCCGGACGCGTAATAGGGAGTTTTTGATTAGAATGACGATCCAGCAGAAAAAACCTTCAGCAGCACGCCATGGCTTCAAGACCGGTGAATCGATCGTGTACCCCGCTCATGGCGTCGGTACCATTACCGCTATCGAAGAGCAAGAAGTCGCCGGCATGAAGCTGGAACTTTTCGTTATCGATTTCGAGAAGGACAAGATGCGCCTGAAAGTCCCGGTTGCCAAGGCCATGAGCATTGGCATGCGCAAGCTTTCGGAAACCGATTTCGTGGAGCGCGCTCTGAAGGTGGTGCAGGGAAAGGCGCGCGTAAAGCGTACCATGTGGTCCCGCCGCGCCCAGGAATACGATGCCAAGATCAATTCCGGCGACCTGATTTCCATCGCTGAAGTGGTTCGCGATCTTTATCGCGCCGAAAATCAGCCGGAGCAGTCCTATTCCGAGCGCCAGCTCTACGAAGCTGCGCTTGATCGCATGGCGCGCGAAATTGCCGCTGTGAACAAGATGTCGGAAACGGAGGCCGTGCGGATCGTCGAGACGAACCTCAACAAGGGGCCGAAGCGCGGCAAGGCCATCGACGAGGACGAGTCGCAGGACGAAGCGGCTTAAATACCGTCGCATTGTTTCAAGAAAAAGCCCGGCTTTCAGCCGGGTTTTTTTGTGGAACTTTTTCTGGCTTGCCGCGTTTCTTGGACGTCAGTGCGGACTGCATTCGGCCCTCGCCGAATGTTCGCAATCCTGTAAACGTTCGATGAGGAGCGGATCATGCTTTCCACGATTTGCCAGGCCGGCAACTTGAAGAAACAGGTCCAGCCTTACCGCCTTACCGGCACATGATGAAGAGATAGGGCTCCCTCCTGAAAAATCCAGGAGCGGGGCCTTTACGCATTGGGACGCCGGATTGGTGTGAGGCTCTCTAAACAAATCTCGTTTGTTTTCTTTCCAGGGCACGAGGCCTGATTTTTAGGAGACCGATATGAAGAACATGTCTGCAGACCGGCGCATGATTAAAATCGCCATGGCGGCTCCGTATCTTGCTCGCGAAGAAGAACATGATCTCGCTCTCCGTTGGAAGGACAACGAAGATCGTGGGGCCCGCAACCAGATCGCGATGGCTCATATGCGCCTCGTCATCTCGATGGCGGGTAAGTTTCGCAACTTCGGTTTGCCGATGAGCGATCTCGTTCAGGAAGGCTATGTCGGCCTTCTGGAGGCGGCGGCTCGCTTCGAGCCGGAGCGCGAGGTGCGTTTTTCCACTTACGCAAGCTGGTGGATCCGCGCCTCGATCCAGGATTATATTCTGCGCAACTGGTCCATTGTCCGCGGCGGCACGAGTTCGGCCCAAAAGGCCCTCTTCTTCAATCTGCGCCGTCTTCGCGCCAAGCTCGCCAGAGGCGACTCGCACCTGACGCTCCAATCCATCCATCAGGAAATAGCCGCAGCCCTCGGAGTCAGCCTCGCCGACGTGCAAACGATGGATGCTCGTCTTTCCGGCAATGATGCCTCGCTGCAGGCGCCGTCCGTTTCAGGCGATGCCGACAGCGCCGAAAAGATGGACTTCCTGGTGAGCGAAGATCCCCTGCCGGACGAACAGGTGTCCAATATGATCGACGGCGAACGCCGCCGTGTCTGGCTGACGTCGGCGCTGAAGCACCTGAACGAACGTGAGATGAAGATCATTGCGGCACGCCGTCTAGCAGAGGAAGGCGCAACGCTCGAGGAGCTCGGCGCCGATCTCGGTATCTCGAAGGAACGGGTTCGCCAGATCGAGAGTCGCGCCATGGAAAAATTGCGCACCGCTCTTGTCAGCGCGGATCCGCATATGGCGGCGCACGCTTGAAAGTCTCTTTACTTCCAGCAGCACCACTTCACCCGGCTAAAGAGCCGGGTTCTTTTATTCGGAAATGATTTTCACGCGGTCGCCGGGCGACACCGATGCGCCGGTCGGCAGGGCATTGATCAGCTTGAAGAGGTCGAGCTTGCGATCCGTGCCCATCATCCGGGCTGCCAGCGTCGTGATGTTCTCACCGGGCCGAACGGTGACGACGCGGACCCTGAGAGGCTTCAACGTTGCGGCTTCCTGCGGCGTCATGCGGCGGAAGCTGGCGCGCAACACATCTGCCGTCTGCTCCAGCGTAGCATTGCCCTTCGGAACGGCCGTGAGGAAGCGGAAGATTTGAGAATTGTTGCGTATCACCGTGACGTCGAAATCCCATCGATCCGCGCTGGCGCGTGCCGTTGCCGCTTCCATCCCATTGAGCGTGATCGGCCGGATCGTAGAGGGATCGAGGCCGGTAACCCAACCGCTTGATATGTAATTGGTCAGGCTCTGGTTACCGCTGTCCGCCACACCATCGAAGCGGATCGCCACATCGCCCGGACCGGTCGCCATGACGGCTTCGACTTTGTTGTCGATGGTGAAATCCGGCGGCACGTCGAAGCGAATGCCGAGGCCGCCATGCAGGAAGGTCTGGCCGCGTACATAGCCTTCCTCCGGGCTGTCGCCGTACAGAAGACCGTCGATACCATCAAGGTAATAACCGTGGCCCGTGTCGCCGACGGTGCCTTCCTGGCCGAAGGCTCGGGCGTGCTCGCGTGCGAGCTCGATGCGCTGCGCCGAATTCGGGTGGCTCGAAAGGAAGTCCAGGCTCTGGTCCGCCTCAGGATCGGCGGACATAAAGCGGCTATAGGCCCCCATGGAATCGAGGAAACGAGCGGCGGCGTAAGGATCATAACCTGCCTCACCCAGCATGCGGACGCCGATCACGTCGGCCTGCAGTTCCTGCTGCCGGGAGAAGGCCGCGAGACGCAGCTTTCCGCGGGCCAGGGCCTGCTTGCCGGCAACGTCGCTTGACAGCACCTCGGCAACCACGCGGCTGGCAATGACTTCCGCCTCCTCGCGCTTCTGGCGCTCGATGCCGTGATTGGCGGTAACGTGGCCCATCTCATGCGAGAGCACAGCCGCGACTTCCGAAGCATCGTTGGCGAGTGCCAGCAGACCACGGGTCACGTAAAGATAGCCGCCCGGCAGAGCGAAGGCGTTGATCGCCGGCGAATTCAATATTGTGATCCGGTAGGACTGGCTGGGGTTTTCCGATACCGCCGTCAGCGCGCCGGCGATGCGGGCGACAAGGCGTTCGGTCTTCGCATCCTTGTACTCACCGCCATAGCTCGCAACGATACGCGGGTGCTCGCGCGCGCCCATGGCTGCGCGCGGATCGTTCTTTTGTACTTCGTCGACGATCTGCGGATTGGCAGAGGGCGAGACAGTTGGCTGATATGTTTGCTCTAGGATGGACTGGCAGCTACTGAGCGCTACCGCAGCCGCGGACAAGAGGAACGCACGGCGGCTCCACCTGGGGGTAGCGGAAAACACGTTACTGGAGGGCGCAGGGCGTTTCCACGTCGTCATGCTGTCCAGTCTAGCTCTCCGAGTCATCTTGCCTTTCGGCCGGTTTGCTGCGTGTCCGATCCGACCGATTCCAACGGGGTTCAACAGGCTTCCATCCCGGGTCTCGCACTGCGCAACGGGAATACCCGAGCCACTGCTGTAACTGATTTTCGTATCGGTTGCATAGCGAGACTCTGCGTAATTATAGCGCCTATGCTAACTCGCAACCGCAACGTAGTTAAGGAGTTTCTCTCGCTCCGATGAAATTGTGGCGAAAGTGCCATCACTGAGGCGAGATTCGTCAACCCTGCCGAATTTACCTTAGCGCGGGACGTCTTCGTGCGGGAGATAATCCGCAAGCGGTGCAGCAAGAGCGATCGTTCCCTTATCTATGGAAACACCGTAATCGGCAATGCGGCGCACCTCATTAGGATCGTGCGAAACGATAACGACCGTGTTGCCAGTTTCCTTGTGCAGGTCGATCAGCAGGTCCGCCATGCCGGTACGCAGGCCAGGGTCAAGGGCCGCAAAAGGTTCGTCCAGCAAGAGGACGGCCCGCTTGCGCACAAGTGCCCGCGCAAATGCGGCCCGCTGCCGCTCGCCGCCTGAAAGCGTTGCGGGCAAGCGCCTTTCGAAACCGGCGAGGCCAACCTTTTCCAGCGCTTGGGAGATGGTTCTCCGGTCTTCGACCCTAAGCCTCAGTGCAGGATCGATACCGAGCCCGACATTGGTCAGGATATCGAGATGCGCGAAGAGATTGTTGTCCTGGAAGACGACTGAGACCGGGCGTTCGGCGGGATGGGCTGCTGTTACGTCTCTGCCATGCATCAGCACGCGGCCGCTATCGGGCTTTTCGAAACCTGCGAGCAGATTGAGAAAAGTCGTCTTTCCGGAGCCGGACGGGCCGCTCACGGCAATGATCCGGCCTGCCGGGAGGTGGCAGTCGAATTGAAAAACGTGCGCGCCGAGCTTCAGCCGGACGTTCTGCATTGCGATCCCGGCTTGGTCAGCGGCCACCATTCTCGCTCCCTTGTTTTGACTGCCCCGCGGTTCCGGCGACGGTCAGCAGCAGGCAGATCATGCCGAGGATCAATGCAAGACCGTCGGCGTCGTTCGTCCGGTAGCTACCCATGCGGCTATAGACGAGCCAAGGCAATGTGACGAAGCCTTCGGAGCCAAAGAGCGCAACGGCGCCAAGATCGCCGAGCGAGAGCGCCATGGCGAATGACAGCGCAGTCAGCAGAGGCTTCCTCAACCCCGGCCAATCGATAAGTTTCCATCGCGCGGTGCCAGTAATGCCCAGGCTTGCCACCAGTTTCTGCGTCCGGCGCTGGTGCACGACATAGGCCGGCTCCAGCACTCGCATGACAAAGGGCAGTGCCATCAGCATGTTGATGAGAACGACGATCAGCGGCGCGAAACGCGACGCATCGCCGAAGGGTCGAAGTGCCATGAACCATCCGGTCGCGAGCACAACCGGCGGCACCAGCAGGATCATCGCCGAGGCGCTGCCCATGGCTGTGAAAAAGGACTTGCTGGCAACGCCGCGGCGCCGCGCCGAGGCGATGGCATGCCGGGCGCGAATGATGGCCATCGATAGGATGATGGAGAGCAAAGCCGCCGAAAGCGAAATCGCGAAGCTCATTCCCGCTGACCGCCAGAAGATCTGTTCCCTCAGCAGCTTCAAGAGATCGGCGCGCAGCCCCGCCGTGATGACAGAGACGAGCGGAAGGCCGAGAAAGAGCACGGCAATCAATAAAATCAGGGCGTCGGTCACTCTTGCGCTCCCGCCATCCAGCCGCTTGATGTCCTTCCCTGTGGTCAAGCCTTCATCCGCGGCGGGCGGAACAAAGGACATTGCGCCGAGGATCATCGCGGTCAGCGCGATCTGCAGGAGTGACAGAGCGATTGCGCGGCCAGGATCGAAATCGAAGCGCAGCGACTGATAGATCGCAACCTCGATCGTCGTCGCGGCCGGCCCGCCACCGAGGGTCAGGACCAACGTAAAGCTGGTGGCACACAGCATGAAGATCAGCCCGGCGATCCCGGCGATGAGTGGGCGGATCGCCGGCCATTCGATGAAGCGGAAGATTGAAGGCGGGCGCATGCCGAGACTGCTTGCCATCAGCCAGTATTCCGATGGTACTCGCTCGAGACCGGCGAGCATCAGCCGGCAGGCAAGCGGCAGATTGAAGAAGACGTGAGCGAGGAGAATGCCGGTCAACCCATAGATGCTCACGGGTTCGGCAAGTCCAAGCTGCATCAGCAGCGCATTCAGCAGCCCCTGCCTGCCCCATATGCCAATCAGTCCCAGCGCGCCGATCAGCACGGGCAGCCCCATTGGGACCGCCATCAGACGAATGATCCAGATGCGGCCGGCAAAATGCGGCTGGCGGGCGAGCGCGCGTGCGACCGGGATCGCAAGGATGATGGAAAGCGCGGTTGAAAGCAGTGCCTGCAGCACTGTAAAGCGCAGCACCCGGAGGATATACGGGTCGAGAAGAATGCCGGCGACGGCTGATCCGCCACCGGCAAGAAGCAACGAGAACGCTGCGAGGCCGACGAACAACCCGATGGCGGCGAGGCCGACCGCCCCGCCGGTCAATGCACGTTGTCGCTCGGCCGCGGTCTGCAGCATCAGTTCATGCTCATGGCCGTAAGCCACTCGTCGATCCAGACCTTGCGGTTCCGGGCAACCTCGTCAGGGCTCATCAGAAAGGTCTTGGAGGGCTTGACGAGTTTATCGAAGGCATCCGGCAACGGCGCGGAGGTGGCGGAAACCGGCATCATCCAGTTGTTCGTCGGGATCGTATCCTGGAAGCCGGGCGTCACCATGAATTTCAGGAAGTCGCGGGCGAGATCCTTGTGCGGCGCGTTCTTCAGCAGGCCTGCGACTTCGATCTGGATGTAATGACCTTCCGAAAACGCAGCGGCCTGATAGCGATCGGTATTTTCGGCGACCATGTGATAGGCCGGAGACGTGGTGTAGGAGAGAACCATCGGAGCTTCGCCCTTGGTGAACAAGCCGTAAGCCTCCGACCAGCCAGGCGTCACCGTCAGGATGCGGTTCTTCAGCTTAGCCCAGGCTTCCGGCGCCTTGTCGCCATAGACGGCCTTAACCCAGAGCAGCAGGCCGAGGCCCGGCGTGGAGGTTCGCGGATCCTCGATGACGAGCTTTTGCGAAGGATCGCCCTCGACCAGATCCTTCATGCTCTGCGGCGGGTTCTTGATCGCCTGGGTGTCGTAGACGATGGCGAAGTGGCCGTAGTCGTAGGGAACGAAGACATCGTCCTTGAAGCCACCAAGCACCTTCAGCGCACTTGCATCGATACCGCTTGCGTCGAAGAGGCCGGTCTCCTTGGCTTCGGTGATGAGGTTGGTGTCGATGCCGAGCACGACGTCGGCTTTGGTTGAGGCGCCTTCCAGCTTCAAACGCGAAAGCAATGCGACGCCATCGGCGACGCTGACGAAATTGATCGTGCACCCGCATGTTTTCTCGAAAGCTTCCTTGACCTTCGGGCCCGGTCCCCATTCGGACGTGAAACTTTCATAGGTATAGATGGTGAGCGTCTTTTCCGCAGCGTGAGCGGCCGTCAAGCCGAGTGTCGCGGCGAAGAATGCTGCGGTCAGCGAAGCGATGATCGATGTGCGGCCGGACATGGCGCGCCTCCTCCTTGGTTTCGTTTGAGCGGGAAAAGGGCGTTGCCGAATGTCACGCGTCTAATCCCTCCGCCGGTGTTAACCGGATCAGGTTCCGCGGGTTGGCTGTAAGCCTCTCAGCCGGGTGTCCTTGCGGACATCCTGCACCCCGTTAGAGCGTCGGCAGATGTATCGCCATGAAGGCTTTATGACAAGGGCGAAGGGCGCCCTTGCAACTATTCGGCGGCTTCCGCGGCCGCTGTCGAATTTGCCGCTTTGCTCTCCGCGCGCGGGAGCTGAACCGGCTTTAGCATGACCGCTGCCAAAAGGCCGATAAGGGCGATGGCACAAGAGGTCATGAAGAGCGGCGAGAAAGCGGCGGCATAGGCATCGGCGACGGCTTGGCGGCTTGCTTCGGGGAGGGCTGCCAGCATCTTCGGCGTCAGCTCCGTGATATTGGCAACCCCTGGAATGGATTGCCCGGCATTGGAGAGTTGCGAAGCGATGATTGCACCGTAGATCGAAATTGCGATCGACGCGCCCCCCATGCGCGACAGTGTCACCGAGCCAGTCGCCGCGCCAACGTCACGCGGCGGCGCGGCATTCTGCACCCCGATGACCGGCACCTGCTGAGCAAGACCGATGCCGATGCCATGCAGCGCCAGGATCGCGCCGATCAAGGCAATCGGTGTTCCCGCATGGACCTGCGAGATCAGAGCAAAGGCAATCGCGCTGCAGCTGAAGCTCGCAATCGCGAAGGGCTTGTAGCGCCCGGTTATCGAGATGATGCGCCCGGCGGAGAGCGAGCCGCAGACCAGCCCAGTCGTCAGAAGAACGAAGAGCAGCCCGGCTTGCGAGGGCGAGAGGCCGGTCGTCGTCTGCAGAAAGAGGGCAAAGTAGTTCACCATGCCGATTGCTATGCCGCCGCTCATAACGGAGATCACCAAGAGCAGGCTGAAGACGGGATTGCGAAAAAGGGTCAAGGGAACGATCGGCTCCGGTGCGCGGCGCTCGACGAAGATCCAGGCAATGGCACAGACGATGCCGAACCCAACAATGGCGAGGCTTAGCGGCGAAATGAGGGAGCCGAAAAGCTCGCTGCCATCGGCCGTCATCACGATGCTGGTGGTCGTCAGCGCCAAGAGGATGGCGCCGGCATAGTCAATTTTCGGGCGACGCTGCGGCTTGCGGTAGGGCAGCATGAGCGCAAGGCCCACGAGGACCACAAACCCGATCGGCACGTTGACCAGAAAGATCGAACGCCAGCCGAAAAGCTCGCTCATCATGCCGCCAAGCACCGGTCCGATGGCGCTGGAGGCCATCAGGGTGAGGCTGGAATAGCTTTGGTAGCGGGCCCGTTCGCGCGGTTCGAAGAGATCGGCGTTGACGGCGAAGATCGAAACCATGATGCCGCCACCGCCGAGCCCCTGCAGAACGCGCGCCGCGATCAGGGTATTCATGGAGACGGCCAAACCGCACACGGCGGAGCCGAAGGTGAACAAGGCAATCGCCGCCATCATCACATATTTTCGGCCGAAGAGATCGCCGAGCTTGCCGTAAACAGGCATGACGGCGCTGAGCGACAGCAAATAGGCCGAGCCGATCCAGCCGAAGCGTTCGAGATGGCCGAACTCGCCGACGATCGTCGGCAACGCCGTGGATACGATCTGATTGTCGAGCATCGCCATGAACATGGAGATCATTAAAAAGAAGAAGAGGATGAGCCGCCGCCGGTGATCGGTCACGAGCGGTGCGGGCGCTAATTGCATATTCATGAGGAAACTTTCTGGCTTTGATTAGCAAATTTATGTGCTATTAGCATATAAATGTCAATGACAGATGAGTGACATTTGCATATTCTCATCTGCCACAAGCTCTGTTATGATTTGCGAATGAATGAAACCATGACCAGACCTGCCGAACTCGACCAGGATTCGCCGGATGCCATCGGCGTGCCGCGCATAGGCCGCAGCATGACTCGCCTGCGCCTGATGACCGGCCGCCGGCTGATCGGAAGATTAGCGATAGAGAGTGTGGCGCCCGGTCTCGAACTCTCGCACCTCGATGTCCTCGACGCGCTCCGCCGGACCCAGACGACCGGCGAAGTCACGGTTGGTACCATCGCCGAGATGCTGCGCATCGATCCGTCGCGTGCCAGCCGCATCGTCGCAGATATGGTCAGCCGCAACGTGCTTCGCCGCAAAGCGTCCCAGGCAGACGCGCGGCGCATCATCGTCGTCTTGACCCCGCTCGGACAGCGGCTCCTTTCGGAGATCCGGGCACAGAAATTGTCGTTCATTTCGGAGATTGTCGCCGACTGGCCGACGAAAGATGTCGAAGACTTTGCGGCGCTCTTCGAGCGTTTCATCGACGGCTATGAGGAGGTCTTCCTGTCGCGCGACAAGGACACGCCCGGCTGATCACTGCCCCTTTCCCTTGACCCCCGCTTTGCGCTATGGGCAATGCCCATGAGCCAATCCATCTTCACGATCCTGCTCGGCGGTGAACTCATCCTGACCGAACGTCTGCGCGGCGCCGTCCTCGGCAGCCGCTTTATCGCGGCCGATGGCGGCATGCGACATGCGGCAGCGCTTGGTGTGGTGCCTGAGCTTTGGGTGGGAGATTTCGACTCCACGCCGGCCGATCTTGCAGGCGCTTTTCCGGATGTTCCGAGGCAACCCTACCCGACGGCCAAGGCTGCCACGGACGGCGAGATCGCGGTTTCCGAGGCGATCGCGCGCGGTGCCAGACGGCTGGTCCTTGCCGGGGCGCTCAGCGGCGAGCGTTCGGATCACGCGCTGCAGCATCTGCTCTATGCCGTCAGCCTTGCCGAACAGGGCTTCGACGTTCTGCTCACCTCCGGAAAGGAGGAGGCCGTTCCGCTTCTTCCCGGCTCGATGGAGATCGACCTGCCGAAGAGCAGTCTTTTTTCGGTATCCGGCTTCAGCGAGCTTCGGGGTCTCCACATCGAGAGCGCGCGCTATCCGCTCGCGGATTTCCATCTGCCCTTCGGCTCCTCGCGCACCATCTCCAACGTCGCGGAGGGAAAGGTTCGTTTCACGCTCGGCAGCGGCCGGGCGATCGTCCTAGCTCGTCCTTATGATCTTTCCGGAGTCTGATTTTTGGCCCCCCCTATCCTGAAACTCGACAACATCTTCCTGAGCTTCGGCGGAACGCCCCTCCTTGCGGGCGCGAACCTGCAGGTCGAGCCCGGCGACAAGATCTGCCTGGTTGGGCGCAACGGGTCGGGCAAATCGACCCTTCTGAAGATCGCTGCAGGAATTGCCGAAGCGCAATCGGGCGAGGTTTTCCGTCATCCTTCCTCGACCGTGCGCTACCTGGAGCAGGCCCCTGACTTCGCCGGGTTCACGACGGTGCAGGCTTATGCGGAAGCCGGTCTTGGACCGGGGGACGACCCCTATCGTGTGGCCTATCTTCTCTCGCATCTCGGCCTCACCGGCGAAGAGGAGCCGAATAGCCTGTCCGGCGGTGAAGCCCGCCGTGCAGCGCTGGCCCGCGTGCTGGCGCCAGAACCGGATATCCTTCTGCTTGACGAGCCGACGAACCATCTCGACCTTCCGACCATAGAGTGGCTGGAAGGAGAGCTTCAGAAGAGCCGCAGCGCGCTCGTATTGATCTCGCACGACCGCCGCTTCCTCGAAAAGGTTTCAACGGCAACCGTCTGGCTCGACCGCGGCACGTCGCGGCGCCTCGACAGGGGCTTTGGGCATTTCGAAGCCTGGCGTGATCAGGTGCTCGAGGCTGAAGAACTGGAACAGCATAAGCTCGGCAAGGCGATCGAGCGCGAGGAGCACTGGCTGCGCTACGGTGTGACCGCCCGGCGCAAACGCAATATGCGCCGCCTCGGCGAACTGCAGACCATGCGGTCGCAGTATCGCGGCCACAAAGGACCGCAGGGCACGGTCCAGGCCACCGCTTCCGACGCGCAGGAATCCGGCAAGCTCGTCATCGAGGCGGAAAAGATCACCAAGACATTCGGCGATCGGCTGATCGTCGCGCCGTTCTCGATCCGCGTTCATCGTGGCGATTGCATCGGTCTCGTCGGGCCGAATGGCGCGGGCAAGACAACGCTGCTCAAGATGCTGACCGGTCAGCTCTCGCCGGATAGCGGAACCGTGAAGCTCGGAACCAATCTTGAAATCGCAACGCTCGACCAGAAGCGCGAGGACCTCAATCCGGAGGATACGCTTGCGAACTATCTGACCGACGGACGCGGCGAGAACCTGCTGGTGAACGGCGAGCAGCGTCATGTGACCGGCTATATGAAGGAGTTCCTCTTCCAGCCGGAGCAGGCACGCACGCCGATCAAGAACCTGTCCGGCGGTGAGCGTGCGCGGCTGATGCTGGCCCGCATCCTTTCGCGGCCGACCAATCTCTTGATCCTTGACGAGCCGACCAACGATCTCGACATCGAGACGCTGGACCTGCTGCAGGAAATCGTTGCTGGTTTTCCCGGGACCGTCATCCTTGTCAGCCACGACCGCGATTTTCTCGACCGGACAGTGACCTCGACCATTGCGCCCGCCGTTCCCGATGCGCCCGATGGCCGGTGGATCGAATATGCGGGCGGCTATTCCGACATGCTGGCGCAGCGCAAGGGCGCCATGGAGGAGCGGCGCAAGGCGGAGAAAGCCGCAGAGAAGCCGAAGGCCGAGGCGACGCAGGCTGCCGAAGCGCCGAAGGCCAAGGGGAAGCTTTCCTTCAAGCAGAAGTTCGCGCTCGACAACCTGCCGAAGGAGATGACCAAGGCCGAAGCCGAGATTGCCAAGCGTGAAGAGAAGATGGCGGATCCGAACCTCTTCACCAAGGATCCAGCCACCTTCAACAAGCTCGCAGCCGAAATGGAAAAGCTGCGCGACAGCCTGACGAAGATGGAAGAGGAATGGCTTGAGCTCGAGATGCTCAGGGAAGAGCTCGAAGGCTAAGCTCTCACATTTCCTTGATTCGCCGGTAGCCGGCAGCAGGCCTAGAGTTCGCCGCGGCAGCCGGGGATATGCCGATCATGGCGACGAGGAAAAGTTATATGTCTAGAAGGCTCTATTCCGGAATTTTCGCAGTGGCAACCGCCGGTGCAATCACCCTTTGTGCAGCTCAATATAGTCAGGCCGCAGACACGCAGCGTGTCCGCATTCGTGGCTCGATCGAAAGCCTCAGCGGCGATACGCTGATGGTCAAGACGCGCGAGGGCGGCGAACAGAAGATTGCGATGAAAGCCGGCTGGAAAGTCAGCGGCATCAAGCCTGCGTCGGTCGATGACATCAAACCAGGCGACTTCGTCGGCGTCGGCTCCATGCCGAAGAGCAATGGTCCGAACGATGCAGTCCAGGTGCTGATCTTTCCGGCTTCGATGAAGGGCACCGGGGAAGGCGACCGCCCCTGGGACGCGAAACCGAATAGCGACATGACCAATGCAACCGTCAGCAACGCGGTAAAGGCCGTTAACGGCCACACCATCACCCTAGCCTGGCAAGGCAAGGAGAAGACGATCTCCATTCCCGACGGAACGCAGATCGTCACCCTAGCGCCAGCGACCAAGGATGACCTCAAGCCGGGTGCGGGCGTTATCGTTAGCGCGGAGAAGGCATCCGACGGCAGTGTTTCCGCTGGCCAGGTGTCCGTCGGGCTGAGCGGCATTACGCCAATGTAAGCTTCTAGCCTAGAGCACCCGAGCAGGCTTGGCCGGCCTGCCGGCGCCCGCCTTTGGCGGAGCCAAAACTTCCGTCTTCGCAGTGAGCGCCTCCAGATGCAGGACGCGCGGCTGCAAGACTTCCATGTAGATTTCCGACCGGCCGATATAAATGATCGTCATATCGGGCAGGTCGGCCAGCAGGTTCGTCAGCGTCGACTGCCATTCCGGCTCCAGGCCTTCGAGCACTTCGTCGAAAACCACCCAGCGCGGGCGGGCCAGGAGCAGACGGGCGAAGCCGATTGCCTTCTGCTCGTCTGCCTCCAGGGTCTTGTCCCACCGGGCCCGCGTGTCGAGCCGTCCTATGAGGTGGTGGAGACCGGCTTTTTCGAGTGCTGCCTTGACGGCATCGTCCTCGTAGGCCGTTGCCGGTTCAGGGAAGGACAGGGCTTCACGCAGCGTGCCGCCCGGTATATAGGCCACTTCCGGAACGAACAGGATGTCCTTGGCGGGCGGCAGCCCTATCTTGCCGTTGCCGCAGGGCCAGACTCCGGCGAGTGCCTGGAACAGCAGTTTGCGGTTCACGTTGTGATCGCCGTTGATCATGACCTTCTCGCCAGCCTTGATCGTGACATCCTTCTCGCGGACGGCAAAGCCGCCGCAGTAATCGATTTCCTCTCCGAGCTTGGCGGCGATCCTGACGTTCTTGAGGGTCAGCGTATCGGCGTTATCCTGGTAGGCAATGACATTCTTCGGATTGAGCGGCTCGTCCATTCCCTGCAGGGCATAGCGGAAATCAGTCACGCGCATCAGCGTGGCACGCCATTCGGCAATTGGGCCGAAATTGGCGACATACCAGCGCAGTGCCGTGTTCACCTGGTTGAAGGCGCCAACCGACATCATCAGCTCGCCGAAGGTCAGGCTGCCCGAGAAATAGGCCGGAGCCGCGACGATGATCGGTATGACGATGACCAGCCAGCCGTAACCGGCCGAAACCCAGGTCAGGTTGGTGGTCGCCATCGTCAGCCGCTTCAGGATGGCAAGGACCGTAGTGATGTCCGTATTGATCCGTTGCCGTTCGTTTTCCTCGCCGCGGGCGACGGTAATCGCCGGCAGATTCTCGTTCGCATGCATCAGCGAGAAGCGGAGCTCCGCCTCCTTCGAGAAGCGGTCGGCGTTCAGTTTCACCAGTTTCCGGCCGACGATCTGGCTGAGGATGGAGGCGGATGCGGCATAGAAGACCGCAGCCCAGACCATGTAGCCCGGGATTGCAAAGGTGTAGGTGCGGAAATGGAAGACGAAGCCGCTGGAAAGCTCCCAGAGGACACCGATGAAGCTGACAAGCAGGATTGTCGACTGGAGAAGGCCGAGCGTCAGGCCGGTAGTGCTCTCAGCGAGATTGCGGGCGTCTTCATGCAGCCTCTGGTCCGGATTCACGCCGATCAGGCCCGATGACGCGAGGCGCAGCGCACGCTTGCGCTTCAGCCACTGATCCACGAGGTCACGGGTCAGCCCTTCGCGCATATAAAGCGCGGTCATCTGGTTGAGCCATGCCTGGCCGACGTTCAGCAGCAGCAACGAACCGGCAATTAGCGCGAAGACCTGAAGCTGATGAAAGAACTCGCCGACGTCGCGGCGCTGCAAGGAATCGTAGAACGGCGCATTCCAGCGGTTCAAGACGACCTGACCGTAGGCGGTCGCCAGGATCACACCGACCAGAATCAACGCGAGAATCAGAATTTTCCCGCGTACATTGGAATCCCAGAATGCCGAGAACATCAGTTTCAGCCGGTATCCGAGGCTTAAATCGTAACCTACTCTATCCTGCGCTTGAATGCTCGGTCTGCCTTTGACCTCTGTCATTGTGACTTCCTATGCGTACCACAGTCCCTGATTAACATGGTGACGCGTGCTGTCCAGCAACAGATTTTACCAGCCATTAATGCGTGAGTGACCCTAGCTCAAAGTACAGCTTGCGAATTCGGATTGATTCGTGTGTCTGCTAGCGCTATCTAAGAGACCTCGTGGTGATTTGGCCGGCCGGCTTGCAGCCACGTTAAATAAGTCGCTAAAGGGCCGCGTGCGGACCGGTAGCGATTCTTGTCGCCGCCGGTTTTTTATTTGCCGGTACACATTGTTTTGATCGAGTAACCGCAATGCCCATCAAGATCCCCGATACGCTGCCCGCTTTTGAAACCCTCGTTCATGAGGGGGTCCGGGTGATGACGGAAACGGCGGCAATCCGTCAGGATATCCGCCCTCTGCAGATCGGACTTCTCAACCTCATGCCGAACAAGATCAAGACCGAGGTGCAGATCGCGCGGCTGGTCGGCGCTACGCCGCTGCAGGTGGAGCTGTCGCTGGTCCGCATCGGAAATCACAAGGCCAAAAACACCTCGGAAGACCACCTGCTTGCCTTCTATGAGACGTGGGAAGAGGTCAGGCACCGCAAGTTCGACGGCTTCATCATCACCGGCGCGCCGATCGAGACCCTCCCTTACGAGGACGTGACCTACTGGAAGGAGATGCAGCGGATCTTCGACTGGACGGAGACGCACGTCCATTCGACGATGAACGTCTGCTGGGGGGCGATGGCGGCGATCTATCACTTCCACAAGGTTCCGAAATACGAGCTGAAGGAAAAGGCCTTCGGCATCTATCGCCACAAGAACCTGAAATCCTCGTCCGTCTATCTCAACGGCTTCTCGGATAATTTCGAAGTTCCGGTGTCGCGCTGGACCGAAGTGCGGCGCGCGGACATCGATAAATCGGAAAGCCTCGAAATCCTGATGGAATCAGACGAGATGGGCGTCTGTCTCGCACATGAGGAAAGAGGCAAGCGGCTCTATATGTTCAATCATGTAGAATACGATTCGACGTCGCTTTCGGACGAGTACTTCCGCGATGTGAATGCGGGCGTGCCTATCAAGATGCCGCACAATTATTTTCCGCATAACGATCCGTCGCTCCCGCCGCAGAACCGGTGGCGCAGCCACGCCCACCTGCTCTTCGGCAACTGGATCAACGAGATCTACCAGACGACGTCCTATAACCTCGACGAAATAGGGACCAAAATCTGAACGGCGGCCAGTGCCAGGTCGCGGGACGGCGTCGCTTTTTGCATTTCGTGGTTGCGAGCCGCAGCAAATGGATGCAGGTTCGCGGGCCTGAACCCAACAGATTTGCGGATGGCAGACCATGGCTGAAAAGCTCGAACGGGAAGTTTTCGGAACGACGAAGGACGGCGAAACTGTCTACCGCGTCGAGATCAAGGGCGGTGGCCTGACCGCCAAGATCATGACCTGGGGCGCTGTCATTCAAGACCTGCGCCTCGAAGGTCACGACGCCCCGCTGCTTCTGGGGTTCGATAATTTCGCCGACTATCCGGCCTATTCTTCCTATTTCGGCGCCACGCCCGGCCGCTGCGCCAACCGGATCGGCGGCGGCAAGTTCACGCTGGACGGCAAGGCCTATCAGCTGGAACTCAATGAAAAGGGTGTCTCGCATCTGCACGGCGGCAGCGACAACATCGCCAAGCGCAACTGGACGATCGTCGAGCACGATGTCGATCGCGTCGTCTTGAAGATCGTCGATCCGGACGGCCGTGCTGGCTATCCTGGCAACTGCACGGTCCAGGTGACCTACCGGGTGCACGGAAACGGCGAATTCTCGATCGTCTACGAATCGACCACCGATCAGCCGACACTCGCTAATGTCTGCCAGCACGCTTACTTCAATCTCGATGGCCGCGATGATGCGCTCGGACACGACATCATGATCGCTGCCGATCACTATCTCCCGACCGATGACAAGCAGATTCCGACCGGTGAGCTACGCCCCGTCTTCGGCACTGCCTTCGACTTCCGCGAAATGGCGCCGATGAAGCGGTTCGAAGGCGGTGAGCAGGCGCTCTATGATCACAACTTCTGCCTCTCGAAAGAGCGCGCTGCCAAGCGTTCCGTCGCGCTGGCGCGCAGCGTCAATTCGGGCGTCTCGCTGGAGGTGCGGACAACAGAGCCTGGCGTGCAGTTCTATGCCGGCTTCAAGCTCAATGTTGCCGTTCCGGGCCTCGACGGCCACAAATACGGGCCGTTCGCGGGCTTCTGCCTGGAAACCCAGGTCTGGCCGGACGCCATAAATCATCAAGGCTTTCCGAATGCGGTGCTGCGCCCAGGCGAAGTCCTGCGGCAGGAAACCGATTACATCTTCACCAAGAATTGATCATAGATCCCTGATCGCCTTTGAAACCCTCGTGCTTGTCACGAGGGTTTTTTGCTTTCCAGGTTTGGAATTACCTTGAAAATTGGTTCTAAATAGGTTCTATTGCCGACCTATGGATAGAACCAGTCTGGTGACGGAGCTCAATGCCCGCGGTCTGCACGACGAAGCGATGGCAGGCCCGCTTTACAAGCGGCTAGCCCTGGCGCTGACCGGTCTTATCCAGGAAGGCCTTCTTAAACCGGGTGCCGCCCTTCCCGGCGAGCGCGATCTTGCCGAAGCCCTCAAGCTCGGGCGCGTGACGGTGCGAACCGCCTATCGTGATCTGATGAGTTCCGGCACGCTGGAATCTCGCCATGGCAGCGGTACGTTCGTTTCGAGCAAGGTAGAACGCATGGAGCAACCGCTCTGGCGTCTTTCCTCCTTCTCCGCCGATATGCGCTCGCGCGGGCGCTCGCCGGCGGCAAGGATACTGTCGCGTGCGATCACTTCGCCGTCGCCGGAAGAAGCTTTCCTGCTCGGACTCGCACAGGAGGAGCCTGTTCTTCGTCTCGATCGTCTCAGACTCGCGGATGGTCAGCCATTGGCGATCGAGAGGGCGGTTGTGCCGGTCAAGTTCCTGGACGACAATGCCGGTGACGAGGGATCGCTTTACGATGCGCTGGCCGCAAGCGGTCACAAGCCGGTGCGCGCGCTGCAACGGCTGACGGCTGTTACACTCGATCCTTCCTCGGCCTCGATGCTGAACGTGAAGACCGGTGCACCGGCGCTTTTGATCGAACGGATTTCGCGCCTGGAAGACCAGCGCGTCGTTGAGTACACCCGCTCGCACTATCGTGGCGATGCTTATGATTTCGTCGCCGAATTGAGAATTGGAGATGACCTATGAGTGAGAACCAGTCGCTGATGCTGCAGGAGTCGGGCCAGTCGCCGGACGTCGTCGCGACGATGCTGCAGAAGGAGAAGCCGGTCTTTGCCGAAATCGCCAAGCTCTTCTCCTCGGCAAGGCCGAGCGTTGTTATGACCGCCGCACGCGGCTCTTCCGACCACGCCGCGACCTTCTTCAAATACCTTTTCGAGATCACCTGCGGCGTTCCCGTGGCCTCCATCGGCCCGTCGATCGCATCCGTCTATGGCGCGCCCCTGCATCTGAAGGGCGGCGTCCATTTCACGGTTTCGCAATCCGGGGCCAGCCCGGATATCGTCGCCCTTCAAGACGCTGCAAAACGAGGTGGGGCGACGACAATCGCCGTCGTCAACGTCACCGACAGTCCTCTTGCCAAGCAGGCCGACATCGTGTTGGGGCTGAATGCGGGCGCAGAAAAGAGTGTTGCCGCAACGAAGTCCTTCATTGCCTCTGCAGCGGCGCTCGCCGGTGTGACGGCTGCAATCGCCGGCACGGCCGATCTGCAGGCATCGCTGGAGAGGCTGCCTGAGTCACTGTCGGCGACCGCAGGTATTGATACTTCAGCCGCTGAAGACGTGCTCTTCAACGCGACCTCGCTCTATACGGCGGGCCGCGGTCCCGCATTCGCGATCGCGCTCGAGGCTGCCTTGAAGGCCAAGGAAACATCCGGTCTTCACGCCGAAGCCTTCTCGCTGGCCGAGCTGATGCATGGCCCTATGCGCCTCGTCCAGCCGGGTTTTCCCATCGTGGCCTTCGCGCCGGACGATGCCGCTTATGCCAACAACGTTCAGGCGCTGGAACGGCTGCAGAAGCTCGGCGCAACCACGGTGCCGTTCTCGGCGCAGCCGCTTCCCGGCATCAATCTGCGCATGCCGACGACGGGCAATGGTTTGCTCGATCCGCTGGTTTCGCTTCTCGTCTACTATCGCTTGATCGAGTCGGTAACGCGCCGCAAAGGCTTTGATCCCGACAGGCCGGCGAACCTGCTCAAGGTCACGGAGACCATCTGATGTCCCGCAAGATTTTCACCGGCGCCCGGATTTTTGACGGCGAGAGGTTTCACGACGAGAAAGCGCTGATCGTGGCCGATGGCCGCGTGGAGGCAATCGTATCGCGCGGCCAACTGCCCGAAGGTGAAACAATCTTGCTTGACGGCGGCGTGCTATCCGCCGGTTTCATCGATGCGCAGGTGAATGGCGGTGGCGGGCGGATGCTGAACGACGAGCCTTCGCCGGAATCGATGTACATCATCGCCGACGGACATCGTCGCTACGGCACGACAGCGCTGCTGCCGACACTGATCACCGACACGGCAGATGCGACGGCAGCGGCGATCGAGGCCGCGAAGGACGCGGTCAAGACAAACCGCGGCGTCGCCGGTCTTCATCTGGAAGGTCCGCATCTCGCACCGGCGCGCAAAGGCGCCCATCTGGCCGAGCTGATGCGTCCCGTCGAAGACAAGGACGTCAAAGCCTTCATTCGGGCCCGGGAAGAGATCGGAACGCTGCTCGTAACGATGGCCGCCGAGCAGGTGACCGCCGCGCAGGTTCGCGAACTGGCCGAAGCCGGGGTCATCGTCAGCATCGGCCATTCGGACTGCACCAGCGAACAGGCCGAAGAGCGGTTCGATGCCGGTGCCCGGGGCGTCACCCATCTCTTCAACGCCATGAGCCAGATGGGCCATCGCGCTCCCGGCCTGGTCGGCGCTGCGATCGATCATCCGTCGACGTGGTGCGGGATCATTGCCGACGGCCATCATGTCGATCCGAAGGCGTTGCGTACGGCACTGCGTGCCAAGCGCGGCGAAGGCAAGCTCTTCCTCGTCAGCGATGCGATGTCGCTCGTCGGATCCGACAAGGACAGTTTTACGTTGAACGGCCGGACCGTTCATCGCGAAAGCGGCAGCTTCTGCTCCAAGGTGGTGCTGGCCGATGGAACGCTTGCCGGCTCGGACGTCGATATGGCTTCCAGTATCCGCTATTGTGTCGCCTATCTGGACCTGACGCTTGCCGAAGCCCTGCGCATGGCGACGCTTTATCCGGCGCGCTTCCTGCGTCTTGAAGGGTACGGCCAGCTATCGCCGGGATACCGCGCCGATCTCGTCCACCTGACCGACAAGATCGAAGTCACGGCGGCCTGGATCAGCGGGGAGAAGAAATAGCGATGACGGCGATCACCGACGCATATTTTACCAACCTGATCGAGCGGCTCGGGCAACTGAAGTCCACGCTCGAAGATCCGATGCGGCAGGCGGCCGCGGCAATCCTCGATGCAGCGCGCAATGACAAACGCGTTTACGTGTTCGGAACCGGCCATTCGCACATGCTGGCAGAAGAGATGCACTATCGGGCCGGCGGGCTCGCCTTCACGGTGCCCATTCTCGTCGGCTCTGCGATGCTGCATGAGGGGGCAGTCATCAGCTCGGTCTACGAGCGCACTCAGGGCCTCGTGCGGCCCGTGCTGGAGCGTTACGGCGTGCAGCCGGGCGACGTCGTCGTCATTGCTTCGAACTCGGGCGTGAACGCCGCGCCGATCGAGGCTGCGGATTACGCACGTGAGATCGGGGCGAAGGTGATCGCCATCACCTCCGTCGCCTACTCAGGCGCAATTGCCAACGGGCGGCGACGACTCGCGGAGATCGCCGATATCGTGCTGGACAACGGCTTGCCGCCGGGCGATGCGGTTCTTGCTCTCGCGGGCACGGACATCAAGGTCGGGCCTGTTTCTACGGCCGTCGGCGTGACCGTTTTGAATGCGATCTTCGCGGAAGTGGCATCGGAGCTTTCGAAGTCCGGAGATGCGCCCATCTATCTGAGCGCCAATATGCCGGGCGCGGCCGAGGTCAATCAACGGCTCGTCAAGAAGTACCGGCCGCGCAATCCTCACCTCTGAGAGAACAGGCCGGCGTTTGCCGGCCTTTCATATCAGGCGACCTGCGGACGCCAGGCGATCATGCCCTCGGTACGGGCGCGCACCTCGGGCGGGGCGAGACAGGAGGCGACGACCTCATAGCCCGGCGTTCCCGGATAGGGCGCGACGAAGAACGGCGGGCTGTGATTGGGCGGGCAGAGGATGATCGCCTCTTTCGGCCCCATCGCGTTCAGATCAAGGATCACCGAAGAACGGGTCATCAGGAAAAGCGGTTTTGCCTCGGCGCTGCGGCGGCGCAGCCAGGCGATCACCGCTTCCTGGGAGGCCTGCTCCAGACCCTGCTCCACCAGATCGATGACATGGATGGTCGAGGTGGACTGCAGCGCGACGACGAGCGCTATTAGTGCGGAGGATATCGTCGCTCCATCTTCTGCAAGCCATTGCAGTATCTCCTCGACTTGTTCCTTGATCGCGGCATCGGCGTCCAGCCGGGCGTGCGCTTCTGCGGCTTCGTCCTGCAGGCGGTCGAGACCGAGGAAACGGGCATCGGGTAGGTTTTCCGCGATTGCCTGGGCGAGGCGGGTCTTGCCGCTACCAAGCGGGCCGGTGATGAAGGTCAGAGGCCGGATCTCGCGCAGCTCGAATTCCTCGCCGCCCCAGGGCCAGGGCAGGTGGAACGTGACACCGATGGCAGGTGCCGGCTGCATCAGGCGGACTAGCTCACCTGCATTCGGCATGCGGCCGATGGTGATGTCGGCGCGCAACGCGCGGATCTTGTCGACGGCTCCGGCGAGTTCGACGATGCGGTTTTCGAGTGTCGCCTGATGGGCGGCAAGGGCTGGCCCCAGCGATTGCGGATCGCCCTTCAGAACGCGTCCGATCTGCGACAGGCTGAGGCCGAGGGCGCGCAGGGCTACGATTTCGGCGGCGCGTACCATCTCGGCGGGACCATAAGTGCGCCATCCCGACGATGTGCGGACGGGCACGATCAGGCCGCGCTGTTCGTAAAGGCGCAGGGCCTTTTGGGAGATGCCGAGCCTGCCGGCAGCTTCGGACGGGCTTAGGAACTGTGCGGAGTAACTCACGAATCACCTCTTTGTTCGTTGACCGCATCCTTATCGGGGCGGTCCCAAGGGCCGGGTCAACCGGTTATTCGCGGAATTCCGCCGTCAAACGAAAACGGCCCGAAGCAGGTGCTTCAGGCCGTCCGAATTTCTAAAAAACCGATGCGATCAGTTCTTTGCGCGTTCGACGTAGGAGTTGTCTTCGGTGGCGATGACGACGCGCGTGCCTGCGTCGATGTGCGGCGGCACCAGAGTGCGTACGCCGTTCGAAAGGATCGCCGGCTTGTAAGAAGAGGAAGCCGTCTGGCCCTTGACGACCGGCTCGGTCTCGACAATTTCGAGCGTGACATGGCGCGGCAGTTCGAGCGCCAGCGGAATGCCTTCGTGGATCGACAGAATGCAGGTCATGCCTTCCTGGAGGTAGGCCTTCTGGTCGCCCATGGTGTCGACATCGACGACGACCTGGTCGTAGGTTGCCGGGTTCATGAAGTGAAAGCCTTCGCCGTCTTCATAAAGGAACTGGAAATTCACGTCTTCGACGAACGCACGCTCGACCTGTTCGGTCGTGCGCCAGCGTTCGGAAACCTTCACGCCGTCAACGATGCGGCGCATGTCGACCTGAGTGACCGGCGTGCCCTTGCCCGGGTGAAAGTTCTGTGCGGTGAGAACGACGTAGAGCTTGCCGTCCACGTCGAGAACGTTGCCCTTGCGGACGGAGGAGGCGATGACCTTGACCATAAGACTTCCTTGTAACTCGGCATTCGGCGTCGTAGAGGATCTGCCGAAGTATCCCCGGGAGACGCAAATTTGTTTTTCGTTGGGGCGCAACTATCCTAAAATCCGGCAAAACGCCACCCCCGCGTTGACCGATACGGCGAAGAAAGCTTTGAATGAACCTGACGAGCGGCAAAGCGTCTCACTGGTGGACACCCGGCGTCCATGCGGATCGCCGTCCTTTCCTGATCGGGCGCAATGCGATCCAGGCGGCGGTACGCGGCTACTTCACAGGCGAGGATTTCATCGAGGTCGATACGGCGACGCTGCAGGTTTCGCCGGGTAATGAGGCGCACCTCCACGCTTTTGCGACGCAGGCTCTGACGACGGACGGGCAGGCGGCCCCTTTCTACCTGCACACATCGCCGGAATTTGCCTGCAAGAAGCTGCTTTCCGCTGGCGAAGAACGCATCGCTTGCTTCGCACACGTCTATCGAAACCGTGAGCGCGGCCCGCTTCATCATCCCGAATTCACGATGCTGGAATGGTATCGCGCCCGCGAAAGCTACGAAACATTGATGATGGATTGCATGCGGCTTCTGGCGCTTGCCGCCGAGACCGCCAAGACGCCGAAGCTGACCTACCGGGGCACCGAAGCCAACCCCTTCGCCGGGCCCGAGCGTATCACCGTCGCCGAGGCGTTCGAGCGCCATGCGGGCATCGATCTGCTTGCGTCGGTCGCCGCCGACGGGTCGACGGATCGGGAGCATCTGGCTTCCGAACTGCGGCGGAACGGCATGCGCGTTTCGGCCGACGATGCCTGGGCAGACCTCTTCAGCCGCGTGCTCGTCGAAAAGATAGAACCGCATCTCGGCTTCGGCCGCGCGACCATTCTCGACGAGTATCCGGTATCCGAAGCGGCGCTCGCCCGTCCTTC
This sequence comes from Rhizobium sp. SVR5-2C, assembly GCF_056755115.1. Classification (NCBI taxonomy): domain Bacteria; kingdom Pseudomonadati; phylum Pseudomonadota; class Alphaproteobacteria; order Hyphomicrobiales; family Rhizobiaceae; genus Rhizobium; species Rhizobium sp. SVR5-2C. The sequence continues at coordinate 44,831 of NZ_JBNDHT010000025.1, forward strand.
GGCGCGCGATCCACGCGTTGCCGAGCGTTTCGAGCTTTACGCCTGCGGTGTCGAGCTGGCGAACGGCTTCGGCGAACTGACGAATGCAACCGAGCAGCGCCGTCGCTTCGAAATCGAGATGGCCGAGAAAGCGCGCATCTACGGCGAGCGTTACCCGATCGACGAGGATTTCCTTGAGGCGCTTTCGATTATGCCGGAAGCCAGCGGCATCGCGCTGGGCTTCGACCGGCTGGTGATGCTCGCCACAGGCGCGTCGCGCATCGATCAAGTGCTCTGGGCGCCTGTCGCGGAGTATGGCCGATGAATATCGTCCGGCCGATCAAAAGCGTCGATGACCTGACGAATGCCGGGTTGATCGCCGAGCGCGACCGGTTGGCCCTGGAAGAGGTCGCCGCCCGATATGCGATCGGCCTGACGCCAGCCGTTGCCAAGCTGATCGATCGCGGCGATCCGGCCGACCCGATAGCGCGCCAGTTCGTTCCGGATGCCGCCGAACTTGCCATGACACCTGAAGAACGCGCCGACCCGATCGGAGATCGCGCACATAGTCCGGTGGAAGGCATCGTGCATCGCTATCCGGACCGCGTGCTCCTGAAGGCCGTGCATGTGTGCCCGGTCTATTGCCGCTTCTGCTTCAGGCGGGAGATGGTTGGCCCCCAGGGGCTCGGCACGCTGGGTCCGGCTGCAATGACGGCGGCTTTCGAGTACATTCGCAGCCACTCCGAAATATGGGAAGTCATCCTCACCGGCGGCGATCCGCTGATCCTTTCGCCCCGCCGCCTCGAAGAGATCATGCGTGAGCTCGCGGCCATCGATCATGTGAAGATCGTCCGCTTCCACACGCGCGTGCCCGTCGTCGATCCGCAGAGGATCGATGCGGCCTTGATCGCATCGCTGAAAGCGAGCGGCAAGACGACGTATATAGCCCTCCATGCCAACCATCCGCGCGAGATGACGAGCGAGGCACGCGCAACCTGCGGACGGCTGGTCGATGCCGGAATCGTCATGATCAGTCAGTCCGTGCTTCTGAAGGGCGTCAACGACGATCCAGCCGTTCTTGCGGATTTGATGAAGGCCTTTGTCGAGACGCGCATCAAGCCTTACTATTTGCATCATCCCGACCTGGCACCCGGCACCAACCATTTCCGGCTGACGATTGAAGAGGGCCAGAAGATCGTTGCTTCGCTGCGCGGCCGTATCTCCGGCCTCTGCCAGCCAACCTATATCCTCGACATCCCGGGTGGTTACGGGAAGGCAGTGATCGGAGAGAGTTCTATCCGCAAGACGGCGGACGGCTGCTTTTCGGTGTTGGATTACACCGGCGGAGAGCATGTCTATCCGCCCGCCGAATAGCAAGATTCGAGGCGGAAACGTATCATTTCCGTACTTTCAGCTCGCAACGGAATCTCGTCGTCTACGGCAAGAGCTAAAGCTAAGTGTCTGTGGGGGAATAAATAAAAGCCATCGCTGCCGAGTGCTTTCTACAATTTTAAGCGCGAATCTTCCTCATATTTAACCAGACCAATTAGCGGAATGTTTTGTTTTCCGGCCTAAGAGAATGCCCATGATGAAGGCGAGTCCTCGCCGGCTCGGGATCATGACAATCTTGGAGGTTTTAAGGATGAACAAGACAATCCGCGAACTGCTAGCCAAATTTGGCAAGCTTCCTGTTTCCATCGACCAGGTTGCCGACGATGCCGATCTTTACGCGGCCGGTCTTACTTCCTTTGCCTCTGTGCAGCTCATGCTCGCCATCGAAGAAGCCTTCGATATCGAATTTCCCGACAATCTCCTGAACCGCAAATCCTTTGCCAGCATCTCCGCCATCGAAAAGACGGTCGATCTGATCAAGGATAGCCGGAAGGTCGCGTGATGAACTTCCAGGTCAAGATCAAGGAAGAAAGCTTCGCGGCGAGAGCCGTGCGCGTCGCCGAGATTGCGGCCAAATACGCCGATATCGTCGATGCCGAAGGCCGTTTCCCGCGCGAAGCGGTCGATGCGATGAAGGCCGAACGCTTGCTCGGCATTCAGGTTCCCCGCCACCTGGACGGCGAGGGTGCGACGACAACGGAAATCGCCGAACTCTGCTCCATTCTTGGCCAGGCCTGCGCCGCGAGCGCCATGGTATTCGCCATGCATCACATCAAGCTTTCAAGCCTCGTCGAGCACGGGGTCGAGAGCGCGTGGCACGCGAGCTTCATGCAACGTATCGCTGCCGAGCAGTTGCTGATCGCGTCTGCGACGACCGAAGGTGGTATCGGCGGCAATCTGCGCAACAGCATCTGCGCCATCGAAGTCGACGGTGACACCTGCCGCCTCGAAAAGGACGCGACGGTCATTTCCTACGGCTCGCATGCCGACGCGATCCTGATCACGTCGCGCAGCCATCCGGAGGCCGCATCCTCGGATCAGGTTTTGACCGCCTTCCTCAAGGACCAGTACACGCTCGAGCGCACGCATGTCTGGAATACGCTCGGCATGCGCGGCACCGGCTCCGATGGCTTCCTGTTCAAGGGCGAGGCGCCTACTGTTCAGATCCTGCCGAAGCCTTTTGCGGAAATCGCGGCGCAGTCGATGCTTGCTTCATCGCATCTCCTCTGGAGCGGGGTCTGGTATGGCATTGCTGTCGATGCCGTCTCTCGCGCGCAGGCTTTCGTCCGCGCCGCGGCGCGCAAATCTCCGGGCGCTCCGCCGCCGGGCGCGCTTCGTCTCGCGGAAGTTTCCAACCTGCTGCAGATGGTGAAGTCGAACGTCGTTGCCGGCCTCAAGGCCTATGAAGACGCCAAGGCCGATCCCGACAAGCTATCGTCGATGGGCTTTGCCGTCGCCATGAACAACGTGAAGATCGCCTCGTCGGAAACGATCCTGGAGATCGTCAACCACGTCATGCTGATCTGCGGCATCATGGGCTACAAGAATGGCACGCCCTTCAGCGTCGGCCGCCATCTGCGCGATGCCCATTCCGCGCAGCTGATGATCTCGAATGACCGCATTCTCGGCAACACGTCGAGCATGCTTCTCGTCCACAAGCAGGACACTAGCCTACTGGGGTGACTCACATGGATATGCAGACCTCGTTTCTGGACCGGCTTTTCGAATCCGGCCTGCTGATTGATACCGGTGTTGACGGCCTCTACGGCCGCAGCGGCCAGTTCGAAGACGTGATCACCGCCTTCGAGCGCCTGATCGATAAATTCGGCGGCGCCGATGGCGCGGAAGCCATGCGTTTCCCGCCCGGCATGAACCGCGCGATTTTTGAAAAGAGCGGCTACATGAAGAGCTTCCCGCAGCTCGCGGGTACGGTGCACAGCTTCTGCGGCAGCGAACTCGATCACATGAGCCTGCTGCAGTGCATGGAAGTCGGAGACGACTGGACGAAGGGCCAGGAAGCGACGGAAATCGTGCTGACGCCGGCGGCCTGCTATCCGCTTTATCCGACGATCGCCAAGCGCGGCAACCTGCCGGCCAAGGGCGGTCTCTACGACCTGCAATCCTATTGCTTCCGCCATGAGCCCTCGAAAGACCCGGCCCGCCAGCAGCTTTTCCGCATGCGCGAATATGTCTGCATGGGCACGGAAGGCCACGTCACCGAATTTCGCCAGCGCTGGATGGACCGCGGCGTGGAGATGATGAAGCAGGTCGGCCTTGAGGTCATCATCGATGTCGCCAACGATCCGTTCTTCGGCCGCGCAGGCAAGATGATGGTCAACAACCAGCGCGACCAGAACCTGAAGTTCGAACTCTTGATCCCGATCACCTCGACGGCCAAGCCGACCGCCTGCATGAGCTTCAACTATCATCAGGATTCCTTCGGCCAGAAGTGGGGTCTCAATCTCGAAGACGGCAGCGTCGCGCATACGGCCTGCGTCGGTTTCGGCCTCGAACGCATCGCGCTTGCGCTCTTCCACCACCATGGCCTCGACGTGAAGGAATGGCCGGCCAGCGTCCGCCAGGCGCTCTGGGGCTGAGCCGTTCGATGTCATCCGTCTTCCCGGCCATCCGTCCCGATGGCTACCGCCAGCATGCGCTCCATTCCAGCGAGCGCATGTGGCCTGAAACCAACTGCTATGTCGATCTCTGGATCGAAGTCCTGAACACGCTCGGGCTGCCGCCCGAAGCGATGCTGGGCTTTACGCTGACGCAGGATTTTGAAGGTGATCAGTTCACCTTCTTCAAGGTGCCGCTCGAGGACCTCGAGGCGCTTTACGGCATTCGCGTCAGCGAACTTGCGATCTTCGATCGCGTTGAGCGTCACGTCGAAACCCAGATCGCGCGCGGCCGTCTCTGCCTGATCGAGATGGACTCGTTTTATATGCCCGACACGCAGGGCACGGCGTATCGTAGCGAGCACGGCAAGACGACGGTTGCGATCAACCGGCTCGATGTTGCCGGAAAGCGGGTCGAGTATTTCCACAACGCCGGCTTCTTCGCGCTCGAAGGCGAGGATTTCGACGGACTCTTTCAGCTGCATCTGACCGACGAAAATCCGCCTTTCCTGCCCTATACCGAATTCGCGAAATTTCCGGAGAGGTTTGCTGGCGAGAAGTATATCCGCGAGGTATCGGACCGGCTTTTCAAAGTGCATTTTTCACGCCGGCCGGCTGAAAATCCGATCCGTGCTTTCGCCAAGCAGTTTCCGCAGCAGGTGGAGGCTATCGCCGAGCGGCCCTTCGGCTTCTTCCACAAGTATGCCTTCAACACGCTGCGCCAGTTCGGCGCCAATTTCGAGCTGGCCGCGGATCATCTTGCATGGCTCGCGCCGGGGAGGTTCAGCGGAGCGGAGGAAGATGCGCGGCGGATTTCCGAAGTGGCGAAGTCTGTGCAGTTCCAACTGGCTCGCGCCGTGACGCGCAGAAAGTTCGAGCCGTTGCAGACGGCACTTGATCCCGCGGCGGATGCATGGGATTCCATGATGGCTTCGATTTCCGAGCGGCTTTGATACCGGGGGCTTGAGCATGCGGGGGCGATTGGCGAGCGTGGGCGCGGAAGAGGCCCCGCTCACCGAAGGCTGGAATTTGGTTCTGACAGAACCCGGGGCGTGCGCAACTCCGCGCGACATTCCGCCGTCTTCCCAGTTCATTGCCGCGCCGGTTCCGGGAACCGTGGCCGAAGCGCTGGAGCGCGCCGGTCTCTTTGATCGCGAAAATCCCGAACCTCTGGAGACGAAAGATGCCTGGTACGTCTGCAGGCTCTTCGACGCCGAGCCCGGTGATGCCATCCTTCGTTTCGATGGGCTTGCGACGCTCTGCCATGTTTTTCTGAATGGTCAGGAAATCCTCTCTTCCGAGAGCATGTTCACCGCCCATGAAATCCCGGTTACGCTGGCAGGCGGCGACGATCTGGCCCTTTGCTTCCGCGCGCTCGGTCCTCATCTGGCCGATTCTGGCGCTCGCGCTCGCTGGCGTCCGCAGATGATCACGCCACAAGGCCTCAAGAATTTCCGCACGACGCTGCTCGGCCATATGCCCGGCTGGTGCCCGGAAATTCATGCCGTCGGTCCATGGAGGCCGATTACGCTCGTCCGCCGCAACGCGGTTTCGATCGACAATGTTTCGATCCGGGCGGTGCTGGAAGAGAGCGGAATTGGCCGCCTCAGCGTTTCGCTGCACACGGATGCGGAAGACCCGGTGATGCTGCTTTGCTGCGGCGGGGTCGAGCAGGGCTTCGAGAAAGTCGGTGACAACCACTATTCGGCGATCATCAAGTTGCCGGAAGTTCAGCCGTGGTGGCCGCATACGCATGGCATTCCGCATCTGTACGAGGTGACGCTTGTTTCAGACGGCGTTGAGTATCCGCTCGGAAAGACCGGCTTCCGGTGTATAGAAATCGATCGGGGTGCCGATGGCGAGGGTTTCGGCCTTCTGGTGAATGGCGAGCCCGTCTTCTGCCGAGGTGCGGTCTGGACGACGGCTGATATCGTGCGCCTGCCCGGCAGGCGGGCGGACTACGAACCCTTCCTGCGTCTCGCCGCCGACGCCGGCATGAACATGATCCGCATCGGCGGGACGATGACATACGAAACGCCTGAGTTCTTCGAGCTTTGCGACGAACTCGGCATCCTCGTGTGGCAGGACTTCATGTTCGCGAATTTCGACTATCCGCGAAACGACAAGGTGTTCACCAGCCATGTCCATGCGGAAGTCGAGCAGTTTCTTCATGGCGTCCAGGCTTGCCCGTCTTTGGCGGTCCTTTGTGGCGGCAGCGAGATCTACCAGCAGGCGGCGATGCTTGGATTGCCGCGGGAATTCTGGAATGGGCCGCTCACGGAGGACGTCATCCCGGCGATCGCGGGGCGCATGCGACCGGACGTGCCTTACGTGCCGAATTCGCCCTGTGGTGGCCCGATGCCGTTCTCGCCGAATGCCGGTGTGACGCATTATTACGGCGTCGGCGCCTATATGCGTCCGCTGGAAGATGCGCGACGTGCCGATATCCGCTTTGCCGCCGAAAGCCTTGCTTTCGCGCATGTGCCGCAACAGAAGACGCTGCAACGGCATCTGGATGTTCCGGCAGTCCATAGTCCGCTATGGAAATCCCGTATTCCGCGAGACCGCGGCGCGTCCTGGGATTTCGAGGATGTCCGTGATTTCTACCTGAAGGAACTTTACGACGCCGATCCGGCAGCGTTGCGCCGCGAAAATCCGGAGGGCTATCTCGATCTGTCCCGGGCCGTCACAGGCGAGGTGCTGACGGAGACTTTCGCCGAATGGCGGCGCCGGGCTTCCAGCTGCAACGGCGCGCTTGTCTGGACGCTGCAGGATCTGCTGCCCGGAGCCGGTTGGGGCGTCATCGATTCCACCGGAGAGCCCAAGCCGGTGTGGTATGCCATGCGCCGAGCCTTCCGTCCGGTCCAGGTGCTGTTGATCGATGAGGGCACGAACGGCCTCGACGTCCATGTCATCAATGAAACCCGCGAAACTGTGGAGGTCGAGCTCGAAGTCGTCTGCCTGCGGGACGGCAAGCAGAGGGCTGTCGGTGGCAGCCGAGCGATGAACCTTGCGCCGAGGTCGAACGAAAGGATTCCGGCAACCGATCTCTTCGGCGCTTTCTTCGATACGACCTACGCTTTTCGTTTCGGTCCGCCGTCGCATGACGTGACCGTGGCACGGCTGCGCTCCGCCGACGGCCTGCTTGCCGAAGCCTTTCACTTTCCGCTCGGACGATCGAAGGAGGTTCATGACGCGACCGTCGAGGCGAGGGCGGTGGAGGAGGGCGGACATTGGATACTCGAACTGCAGGCCGATCATTTTGCGCAGTCCGTGCACCTCGATGTGCCGCACTATCGCGCCGCCGATGACTGGTTTCACCTAGCGCCAGGCATGGTCAAGCGCGTCAGATTGCATGCGCTTGCGAGTGCAGCGGATGGTGAGGCACCATCCGGTGAAATCAGGACGTTGGGGAGTTCGCGTATTTTCGCGATATGACAGCGCGGCCGCGTTCCTCTTTCGGCGCCATCTGGCGTGTACCGACCTTCAGCGACACGGAGCGGACTTCCTGCAGGTAGAAGGTCTGTGCGTGCGCTTGGGTGAGATTATGATCGGCTTCCGGTATGATGCTCAGCCGAACGTTGCTGTAGCGCTTCAGATGCGAGCCTTCCTTGCCAAAGTGATCATTGAACTGCTCAAGTCCGGTATCACGGGCAGTATAGATCAGCGATACATCGACCTTGCGGGCTTTCAGGGACTGGAAAAGCTCGAGAATCGCATTCCTCTCTGGGGAGCGGAAAGGCAAGAAATCCAAGAGGGGGCGGCTGTGACGGATCGCCCGCCGTACGACAGACGTCGTGAAATTCTTGATTGCCCGTGGGCCGTCGATGTCGCCGCGCAGCAACCGCCTCAAGGTATCAAGCTGCAGCAATTTCTGGCCATATGTTTCGAGCGAACGCGGCACGTGGCGGAGCGACGCATCGACCGTGAGGCTGCCGTCCCAGTGAAGGACATAGGGGTTGGCGGCAACGAGACCACGGGAGCGTTTGTCCGAAAGGCTTGCCTGGAAAGCGAGATAGCCGCCGCTGCAACGGCCGACGAGCACAGCGGGCAGCAGTTTGCATGATTCCAGAAGATCAAGAGCCGCAGTGATTTCATCGTTCTGGCCCTTGAAATAAAGCACCTGCTCCGGCGCACCGGGAGAGGGAGGACTATCGGCAACGTTCGCGTTGTCGAAGCGCAGCGAGGGGATGCCATCGCGGGCAAGTTCGCGCGCCATTTTCACGGAGGTGCGGCCCCAGCCCGCAGTCCGGTCGTAAGCGGTCGTCAGGATGATTGCTGTTGCACCGCGCCGCGGAGCCGTAGGCTCGCACAGGATGCCGTAGAGTTCGTTGGCCTTGCCGAAGCGCAGTGGCGTCTCGCGGAATTCGGCGGTCGCCAGCGGCACTGGGGCCGAGCGCTGCATTAGCTTCGACGCGCCGGCAATCGGCTTGGAGATCGATTCAACCCATTCAACAAGAGCATCACCGGTCTCGACGGGCATCGTTGCGATCGTCGGATTGAAGACGAGTTCGTCATAGCCACGATAGACGGCTTCCCGCGTGGCCGGCTGCAGCCCTATTATATGAGCGGCAAAATCCTCGTCGGCCGAACGGTTCGGGCGCGTGAGCACGAGGCAGTTCGCGGCCTCCACCTTCGCGAGGTTCATGAGGTTGAGCTTTCGAACCTCGGCCGCGATCTCCTCCGGCATGCGAAGGCCGGCAATCGATACCCCCTGCGTTTCGCGCTGGCTCTCGGGAACGCCCATTCCGTCATCGATCATCTTCGACCAAACCGAGAGCTCACGCAGATAGAGCCGGCCCGAGATCGCCGGAGCCATCAATGCAACGCCCTCGACGCCGCCGAGCCTTTGTGCGAGCTCGAGGGCGACCGCGCTGCCGAGGCCCTGGCTTACAAGAATGATACTGTCGCAGCCGGAAAGTGATTTCAGCTGGGCCGCGGCCTGCTCTGCCGTTTCGAGCCACACGGCCATGCCGCGGCTATGGTCCGTCACATCCAGTGCATCGCCGGTTCCCGCATAGTCGAACCGCAGGCTCGCGACCCCTGCTTCGGCAAACCCTTCCGCCAGGATGCGGAAAAACTTGCGGGTGCACATCTCCTCGAAACCCCAAGGGCTGACGAAGAGAACGGCGGTGGCCTTGCGGGCGGCCTGTCTGGCAGGAGTGTAAAGGCCGATCGTGCCGGCAAAGGTCACCGGCTCGGCTGCGGACACGGCAAGGTGGGTATTGGAGGGATTTTGCGCATTGAAATTCATCGTCATATATCTCTTCTCAAGCTCGCCGTGGTGTCAGCAGGGCGAGAGCCTGCAGGACCAAGGGGTGCACGAGTCTTGGCAAACGGCCAGAAAGTTGTTCCATAATAATAATATCTTCTTTCGGCACCGCGTTCAGCAGCCTGAGCGCGGCGACATATACAAGAACGGCAAAAGCAATTGCGAGAATAAGACCAGTTGTGCCGCCGACATGATCGACGATCAGATAGGCGACGGCGGCGCACACCGCGGAAGCAGCCGCGACCCGCAAGACGTTGATGAACATTCCGCGCATCGAACCGTCGAGATCCATTCGCCGCATCATCAGCAGGCACATCAGCGAAAAGGCGACCAAGCGAACGAGAGCTGCCCCTTCCCCGCCATACGTAGGCACAAGGACGAAGCAGCCGGCTACCATCAGCGCGCTTGCAAAGCCGCCGATCATCAGCCTCTCGCGGATACGGTCGACCGAATAAAGGTATTGAGTGCAAATCTGCATGAAGACATAGGGTGTCGCAGTCAATGCCAGCAGCGCGACGGTGCCGCCCGCGGGCCTGAAGGGCTCACCGAAGACAGCCACGATCAGCGGTTCGGAAATCGCGGCAAGCCCGAAGCTCATCGGAAGGGTGATGTAGGAAATGCCGCGCACAACGCCTTCGAATACGCTCACCGGCAGCTTACCGCCGGCGTTCGAATGAATCCGCTCCGAGTAATACGGGAGAAGGCTGCCGCTTAGCTGGACGGGAAGCTGAAGCGCCAGATTCGCAAGCGTCAGGCCAACCGCGTAAAAGCCAACCGCCTCGATACCCCAAAAACGCTGCAGGAACAGAAGCTCGATGCGGTTCAGGAAAATGGAGCTGTTGATGTATTCAAACGACAGCATCAGGGACGAGCTTGCGAGATAACCGACGCTTATGCCGCAAGCGTTCTTTGGAGCGGCGGCAATTCTCAGGGTGTAGAGGAACATCGGCAGCTGGCCGGCCACATAACCAGCCAGGGCGCCGCTAACACCGAAGAAGATCGCGCCAAGCGTAACGACGGCCAGCTGTATTGCTGAACTGACCATCGTGAGGCGGAAAAACCGGGTGAGATCCTGCTCGCCAATCAAATAGTTCTTCGTATATGCGCCAATCGACTGAAACAGAAACAGGACGCCGGTGACCGCAACAACGGCGGGGGCGCTGTCGATCCAGTGCAGATCCTCGGCCTCCCGGAAAAACAGGCAGTAGCCGACAAGAAGCAGGATGGTGGAGAGAATTGTCGGCCGCACGAGGAAGGCCGCAAAACCGCGCCGCTGGAGCGGGCTGTAGCCCTGGGCAGCGAGCTGCGGCAGAAGCCGCAGGAGAGTGACGCCGGTCCCGAGCTCGGCGACAAGCGCGCCCGTCGTCACGAGCCACAACGAAAAGGCGATCGCACCGCTCGCTTCCGGACCGAGAAGGCGGGCGGCGACGATGGAGCAGGCAAAACCGGTCGCGAGCAGCGACAGCCCCGCCGCCGCGTTGAGTGCCGAATTCGCCATGATGCCCTTCGCCATGAAGACGCTTTCCCCCTTGCGCCGAACCCCCGGACGGCTTCGCGACGGCGCCCAGCCTATTTTTGAACCCTTAACATTTGGCCTTTAGAGTGCGGTTAACGTCGCCTTACGCGGCGCCTTTCACGATTTGCGGAGGTATCGCTTGTTCAGCCTCGTCGTCTGCACGGTGGATCGTTTCGATCAGCTGGAGCGGCTGCTTTCATCGCTGACGCGGCAGGAGGAGCGCCGCTTCGAGGTGATCCTCGTCGACCAGAACGAGGACGACCGGCTCGGCCCGCTCGTTGACGGCTTCGCCGGCCGGCTGGCGATCCGACGCATCCGCTCGCCGCGCGGCCTTTCGCGGGCGCGCAACCGCGGGATCGCCGCGGCGGCCGGCGACATCGTCTGCTTTCCCGACGACGACTGCTGGTACCGGTCCGGCACGTTGAAGACGGCGGCGGCGCTCTTTGCCGCCGATGCGCGGCTTGCGATCGTGACCGGCCGGACGCTCGATGCCGACGGGGCGCCCTCCGTCAGCCCGACGGGCGAGCAGCCGGTGACGATTACCCGGCGCAATTACCTTTCCTGCGGCAATTCCAACGGCATCTTCGTGCGCCGGCAGGCGCTTGCCGCCATCGGCGGCTTCGACGAAGCGCTGGGTGTGGGGGCGGCCTCGCCGTTCCAGAGCGGAGAAGAGGCCGACCTGCTGCTGCGCGCCATCGCCGCCGGGCAGACGCTCGGCTATTTTCCGGAGCTCATCGTCCACCACGACCAGGTGACGGCGGAAATCGGACCGCGGCAGATCGAGCGGGCGCGTAAATACGGGCGGGGCTTTGGGGCGCTTCTGCGCAAGCACCGTTTTCCCTTTCCTTACGTCCTGTGGCGGCTGGCGCGGCCGCTCGCCGGCTGGACTATTGCCGCTCTTCGCCGTGACCGGGCAGCGGCCGACTACAAGCGCGCCTGGCTTGCCGGCATCGCCGAGGGCTACCGCAGTTGGCCGCGCTGGGACGGAGCCTGATCCGGCAGGGCGATGATGCCGGCATAGACCTCGAAATAGCGCTCGGCCGCCGTTTCCCAGGAATAGGCTGAAGCCTCGCGCATCAGGCGCGCGCGCAACACGTCCGCCTCCTGCGTCAGCGCCGCATGCGCGTCGGCGAGCGCTTCCGCCGCCGCCTCAGGGCGAGAGAAATCCGCAATCCGCAGCATGCTGTGCCGCTTGCCCAGCGTGACGAAAGCCTCGTTGGCGTTCAGGACGGGCAGCAGGCCGGCGCTCATCGCTTCGACCGCGACGATGCCGAAGCCCTCGTATTCCGAAGCGGAGGCGAAGAGCGAGGCGTGGGAGAGGATCTCGCGGATCGCGGCGTTTTCCGGCGAAACGTGCAGCGTGACGGCCTTGGCGAGGCCGCGTGCCGCGATCTCGCGCTCGAGGTCCGCGCCGCTAAGATCGGACGGCGCGCCGACGATATCGAGGTGCCAGCCGCCGCCGCGCGCCTCTAGGGCTGTGATCGCATCGAGAAGCCGATCGAGCCGCTTGTTCAGCGAGAAGCGACCGATCGTGACGATGCGCCGGAGGGGTTCGCGTGCTGCCGCGCCGGCGAATTTGCCGATATCGGCGCCGTTTTCGATCAGCGGCACGCGCTGTGGCGCGATTTCGGCGAACTGGCGCAGATCCGAGGCGCTGCAGCAGACGACGGTGCGATAGGCGCCGGCTGAAAGGCGCGTCAGCGTGCGGAACCAGATCTTCTTGAGGGTTGCGAATTTGCGCGTGTGGAAGAAGCCGCCGTGGGTGGTGGCGACCATCGGCCGGCCGTGCAGCAGCCTGCCCCAGGCGAGGGCGTCGAAGAAGAAATCAACAGCGTGGACATGGACGAGATCGGCATCGGCGACGTGGCGGAAGACCTGCGGGGCGAAGGGATATCGCGTGCTACCCGACCAGGGAATGCGCACGATCTCGATGTCCTCGACGATTTCGCGGGGGGCGAGCTTTTCGCCCGGCGCGGAAAAGAGCGAATCGCAGGTGACGACACGCACCCGCAGGCCGCGCTTCAACGACTGCCGGCAGAGATTGGCGACGACATCCTCCAGACCGCCACGGTTCGGCAGGAATTGGCGAACGACATGGACGATCAGCGGCGCAGCATCCGCGTGCCGCTCAAATGGGACGGTCTCTGTTTCGACTGCTGACATCTTCCACCTACCGGCCGCACGGCGGCAACTCGCCTAGACCAGATAGTGGATGGCGTTAAGGCGCGGTATACGCGCGAGGCAGGCAGAGCAAATTGTTGCGGAAGAAGGTTAACCGGATCAAAAGGCCCTGAAGGTCAACGTCGTCAGCGAGCGCACGATGCCGGGTATATTGGCGATGTTGTCGTTGATGAACTTACCGATATCCTGGCCTTCCTCAATGTAGACCTTGAGCAGCAGGTCATAGTCACCGCTGGTCGAATAAAGCTCCGAGACCAGTTCGGTCTGATAGATGGCGTCGGCGACCTCGTAGGTCTTGCCGGGGGCGCACTGGAGCTGGACGAAGATCGTCTTCATGGGAATTTCCTGCATCGAATTCTGATAGTGCGCATAATGCGCGAAAGCGCTCTTCCGATGCAAGCGCTCCTTCACTGTGCTTTTGCTTCGGCGACGATCCAGTCGCGAAAGGCGGAAAGGGGCGCATAGTCCGCCCGCTCAGGCGGATAGGCGAGATAGTAACGTTCGCTGCTTTCCATTTCCAGGCCGGTCGCCGTGACAAGGTCGCCGCGCTTCAGCTCATCCTGAATGAGGAACGTCGGCAGCAGTGCGACGCCGAGACCGGCGATCGCAGCCTGTGCCGCTGTGGCAAACTGGTCGAAGAGCATGCCGTGCACGCTCTGGAAGACGACGCCATTATCGGCAAACCATCGCTCCCAGGCATCGGGACGGGTCGTCAGATGCAGGAGCGGAACACCAAGCAGATCGTCAGCTTTCAGGATGCCGTGCTGTTTCAGGAAATCCGGGCTGCAGGCGGGAACCGTCGTTTCGGACATGAGGAATGTGAGCTCGGCGCCGGGCCAGTGGGGATGACCGAAATGGATTGCAGCGTCGATGGAATCCAGCCGAAAATCGAAGGAGGAGAGCCGGGTGACAAGATTGATGGTAACGCCCGGGTTCCGACTCAGAAAGCGGCCGAGGCGCGGTGCCAGCCAGCGGGTCCCAAAGGTCGGCAGGATCGCGAGGTTCAACGTGCCGCCATGCGGGTTCGCTCGCAGGTTCAGCGATGCGCTGGAGATGCGGCGCAAGGCTTCGCGGATCTCACGCGCATAGCTGTCGCCAGCAAGCGTCAGACGCACCGTCTGCCGCTCGCGAACGAAGAGCTCGACATGGAGCTGTTCCTCGAGTGCCTTGATCTGGCGGCTGACGGCGCTCTGCGTCAGGTCCAGTTCGCGCGCGGCAGCCGTTACGCTACCGGTGCGAGCGACGGCTTCGAAGGCTGCGAGCAATGAAATGGACGGCAGAAAACGTCGGGACGGCAGCATAGTTCATTCCGTTTTAGAATGATCTGTTTCCAAAAGGTCGATATTCATGGTGTGAAGGGCTTTGTAAAGGACATTATCCTGCCAAAGCGGAATGACCCGGAGTTCCTGATGTCGAGCGCCTTCGTTTCCACCGACCGCATCCGTTCGCTTTTCACCGAAGCGATGTCGCAGATGTACCGCACCGAGGTGCCGCAATACGGCACGCTGATTGAGCTTGTGGCGGACGTGAACAGGGAGGTGCTGGCAGCAAACCCCGAATTGCGCAAGCGTCTGAACCGCGCAGGCGAACTCGATCGCATCGATGTCGAACGCCACGGCGCGATCCGACTCGGCACCGCGGAAGAGCTTTTCACCATCCGCCGTCTCTTCGCGGTCATGGGCATGCAGGCGGTTGGATATTACGATCTTTCAGTTGCGGGCGTACCGGTGCATTCCACCTGCTTCCGGCCGATCGATCAGGCGGCGCTGAGCGTCAATCCGTTCCGCGTCTTCACTTCTTTGCTGCGGCTGGAGCTGATCGAAGACGAAGCGCTTCGCGCCGAAGCGGAGGCGATTCTGGCCAAGCGCCGGATCTATACGCCGCGCGCCCTGGCACTGATCGAGCGGCATGAGCAGGCCGGTGGCCTGACGGAGGCCGAAGCTATCGAATTCGTGGCTCAGGCGCTCGAGACCTTCCGCTGGCACGGTGAAGCGACCGTCAGCGCCGAAACCTACAAGCGCCTGCATGATGCGCATCGCTTGATTGCCGATGTCGTCAGCTTCAAGGGGCCGCATATCAACCATCTGACGCCGCGCACGCTCGACATCGATGAAGTCCAGCGCCGCATGCCGGAACGCGGCATCACACCGAAGGCCGTGATCGAAGGTCCGCCGCGCCGCGACTACGACATCCTGCTGCGCCAGACGAGCTTCAAGGCGCTGGAAGAGCCGATCGCCTTTGCCGATGAAACGGGAAGGAAGCAGGGCACGCATACGGCCCGCTTCGGCGAAATCGAGCAGCGCGGCGTTGCGCTGACGGCGAAGGGCCGCGCGCGCTATGATCAGTTGCTTGCTTCCGTTCGCGGCGAGGTGCAGGTGGGCTCCGCAGGCGCCAAGGCAACAGACTACGACAACGAGCTTGCCGAACGCTTCAAGGCCCTGCCGGACAGTTGGGACGCTATGCGCCGCGAAGGTCTTGCCTTCTTCCGCTATTCCGCCGCGCCCGCAGGTCTTGCGGCTGCCGTTCGCGGCAAGCTGCCGAGCGACGTCGAGGCGTTGATCGCTGCCGGTTACCTGACCTCCGATCCCATCGTCTACGAAGATTTTCTGCCGGTCAGCGCGGCGGGCATCTTTCAGTCCAACCTCGGCACGGACCAGCAGCAGAACTATGCGATGCGCTCCAACCGGGCGGCTTTCGAAGACGCGCTGGGTGCAAGCGTGCAGGATGAGCTGGAACTTTATGCCGAGCTTCAATCAGGCTCTCTCGAGGCCGCCATGACCATGCTGGGCATTGCCGGGCTGCAATTGAAAACCGTCGCTTGATGTCGCTTCCGCAATGCCCTCGGCGGCGCTAAAGTGCCCGCCATATTTGCCCAGAATGGACTGACCGATGCTGGATGATCCCCGCTCCCACGGGCTTTGGGAAAGGACCGCTCCGCAGCCGCCGGAAACA
>NZ_JBNDHT010000026.1:0-60571 GCF_056755115.1 Rhizobium sp. SVR5-2C
CGGACCGCATCGTCATCGGCACGGAAGACCCGCGCGCGACGGAAGTCATGCGCGAAGTCTACCGGCCGCTCTATCTCAATGAAGCACCGCTTTATTTCTGCGAGCGCCGTACGTCGGAGCTGATCAAATACGCCGCTAACGCCTTCCTCGCCATGAAGATCACCTTCATCAACGAGATCGCCGACCTTTGCGAACAGATCGGTGCGGACGTGCAGAAGGTTGCCAAGGGCATCGGCATGGACAAGCGCATCGGCGACAAGTTCCTGCATGCCGGTCCCGGCTACGGCGGCTCGTGCTTTCCGAAGGACACGCTTGCGCTCGTCAAGACCGCTCAGGACTACGACAGCCCGATGCGCCTGATCGAAACCACCGTCGCGATCAACGACAACCGCAAGCGGGCTATGGGCCGCAAGGTCATCGCCGCTTGCGACGGCAGCGTCCGCGGCAAGAAGATCGCCGTCCTCGGCCTGACCTTCAAGCCGAACACCGATGACATGCGCGATGCGCCGTCGATCACCATCGTTCAAGCCTTGCTCGACGGTGGGGCCACGGTTCATGCCTATGATCCGGAAGGCATGGAAGCCGCCAAGGAAATGCTCGGTCCGGTCACCTATGGCAAGGATCCATACGAGATCGCTGAAAGCGCCGACGCGATCGTGATCGTTACGGAATGGGATGAATTCCGCGCCCTCGACTTCAAGCGCCTGAAGACGACGATGAAGAACCCTGTCGTCGTGGATCTGCGCAATATCTATCCCGTCGGCGAAATCACCCGTCATGGCTTCAGCTACTTCGCCGTCGGGAAGAAGACCGAGAAGAGATAGAGAATGCACTATTTCATAACAGGCACCGCAGGCTTCATCGGCTTTCACCTTGCGCGGCGCCTGTTGCAGGACGGGCATCGCGTCACCGGTTTCGACGGCCTGACGCCCTATTACAATGTCAAGCTGAAGCACATGCGGCACGCAGCTCTGGCGCAGTTCCCCGCCTTCAAGCCGGTCATCGCCATGCTTGAAGATCAAAAGGCCCTCGCGGATGCGGTCAGCGCGGCAAAGCCGGATATCCTGATCCACCTCGCCGCCCAGGCCGGGGTTCGTTACAGCCTCGAAAATCCGCGTGCCTATCTCAGCTCGAATGTCGAAGGCTCGTGGAACATCCTTGAGCTTTCAGAGCGCCACAAGGTACAGCATCTGATGCTGGCCTCGACATCGTCGATCTATGGTGCGAATCCGTCCGTTCCCTTCCGCGAGACGGATAGGGCCGATGAGCCTTTGACCATCTATGCCGCGACGAAGAAGTCGATGGAACTGATGGCGCACAGCTACGCGCATCTCTACAACGTGCCGACCACCGCCTTCCGCTTCTTCACGGTCTATGGTCCCTGGGGCCGCCCGGACATGGCGCTCTTCAAGTTCGTGAAGAGTATGCTGGAGGATCAGCCGATCGAAATCTACGGTGAAGGCAAGATGAGCCGCGATTTCACCTATATCGACGACCTCGTGGAAGCGATCGTCCGGCTTTCCGGCGTTGCGCCCTCGGAGGAGAACCGCGTTGCCGACGAGAAGGTCGAGACGTTGTCGCATCAGGCACCGTTCCGCATCGTCAACATCGGCGGCGGTCAGCCTGTCAGCCTGATGGACTTCGTCGAGACGGTCGAAAAGGCGCTCGCGAAGCCGGCGCAGCGCAAGATGCTGCCGATGCAGAAGGGCGATGTGCCGCGCACCTTCGCCAGCCCGGACCTACTTGCCGCCCTGACCGGTTACAAGCCGGACACGACGCTGGAAACCGGCGTCAGAGCCTTTGTGGAATGGTATCTGGAAGCCCGCCGCGAGCTGGAGCCGTAATCGCTAGAGTCGTCCTGCCGCGCCTGGTTTGACCTCGATCCGGCTCGCCGGCGAAATAAGCTGGTCGATCTCCACCGCAGAAACCGGAGAGCCGAGCGCAAAGCCTTGGAGCGTGTCGCAGCCAAGCCGGGCCAATGCTTCAGCATGCCCCTCGGTCTCGACGCCCTCCGCGATCACGCCGACATTGAGCGCCTTCGCAATGTCGATGATCGAACTGACGATTCGGTACTGCTCCTCGGATTCGACGACATCGATCACCAGCTGGCGGTCGAGCTTCAGCCGCTTCGGGCGCAGCCGCGCCAGACCGATCAGCGAGGCATGCCCCGAACCGAAATCATCGATCTCGATGTCGATGCCCATCTGCTTGATTTGATCGATGTTGCGCAGCAATCTGTCGTCGGGGTCATCGAGAAAAATCGTCTCCACCAGCTCGAAAGCAAATTGCCCGGGAGGAATTTCCATTGCCCGAAGGCTATCCAGTAGCGTCGGGTCGAAGAGCCGCGGGCCGGAGATATTCACCGCTATACGTGGAACAACCGCCCCCCGGCGCAGCCAGTATTTGCGATCTTCCAGAGCCCTTTTCAGGATTGCGGCATCGATATCGGCCAAAAGGTCACTTCCAGCCGCAACATTCATGAATACGGCGGGTGATAGCAGGCCTTTTTCCGGGTGAAGCCAGCGGGCAAGCGCTTCAAGACCTGAAATCTCACGCGTCTTGGCGTCGAACTGCATCTGGTAGTAAGGAATGATCTCGCCGCGCTCCAGCCCGCGCTTTAACTCCTCGGCGAGGTGGCGTTTGCTCAGCAAGTCATCCTGCAGCTGCCGGGAAAAGAATTCTATGCGGTTCAACCCGGATTTCTTGGCCTGATAAAGCGCCAGATCGGATTCCGCGAACAGATTACGCGTTCGCCGGCCAGCACTCCATGATACGCCGACCGTGGCGCCAGATTGCAGCAATTCGTGACCGAAGCGTATCTTCTTGCGCAGGCGCTGCTGGACATCCGCCGCAATGCGCCTGAGCGCTTCGACCGTTCCGAAATTCCACAGCAGGATCACGAACTCGTCGCCGCCGACGCGCGCAGCCATGCTATTTGCTGGGATGGCGGCGGTGATCCGCAGTGCTGCCGCACGCAGCACGCCGTCGCCAGCCGCATGACCATAGCTGTCATTGATCTGCCTGAACTGATCGAGATCAAGATGAAGGACCGCGAGCGTCGAGATCGACTTGTCGGCCTGCAGGGCAGCGAGCCGGTTATCAAACAGGCGCCGGTTGGGCAGCCCGGTCAGGTAGTCGTGCTCGGATGCATATTCGATGCGCGCATTGCTTTCTTCGAGCGCCCTTGCGCGCGCTTCAGCAACCTGCCGCTGACGCTCCACCTCGGCATTCAGCAGCACGTCAGCCGTGACGTCCCATTCGGCGCCGATGAAGGAGGGAGTGCCCTCCTCGCTGACGTAAAAATGGCCGCGCGAACGCAAATGCCGGATTTCACCATTCGGCAAAATGATGCGGAATTCGGAATTGTAAGGACCGCGCCGGGCAACCGCCTCGTCGAACTCATCCACTGCCCGCCGTAGGTCTTCCGGATGAATGGCGTCCATCCAGAGTGATGCCGGAATGACCCGCATGCTCAGGCCGGTCTGGTAGAGCCGGTGCATCTGCGCGTCCCAGAAAATCTCATTGGTGCGCACATTATGGTCCCAAACGCCGATCTGCGACGCGTCGAGCGCGAGCTCGAGGCGCCTCAGGAGATCCTGGAATTCTTGCTCCGACCGGGTCGTTTTCGTCATAGGCAGTCGGTCTCAGCCTTAAAGCAGATGCGATGACTTATAGTACCGTCTCAAACCCACATTAACGAATATACTTTGGGACTATCGAATTGGTTATAGGGTGCCCAATTCCTTAACGCTTGCGTCTAATGATTGTGGCGCGGTGGAAATTTTGCAATCCCCCTAAATTCCGGTGCTCCCTCAAGAACCGCACCTTCAGAAAGCTGATTGACCGACCGGCGGTAGATACGCTGCCATGGTGTGGCGTCCGGCGGCACCGGTGGAATGCCATCCCCTTTCCGGCGTTCGATCTCGGCCACATCGACCAGCATGTCGCAACGGCCCTGATTGAAATCGATGCGGATGATATCACCGGTACGAAGCCACGCGAGACCCCCGCCGGCCGCGCTCTCCGGCGAGGCATTGAGGATCGAGGGGCTGTCCGCAGTCCCGGACTGTCGGCCATCGCCGATCGTCGGAAGGCTGCGGATACCGCGTTTCAGGAGACGATCCGGCGGCTGCATGTTCACGACCTCGGCTGATCCCGGCCAGCCGATCGGGCCTGCCCCGCGGATGACGAGGATAGTGTTCTCGTCGATGTCGAGCGCCGGATCGTTGATCCGCTTGTGGTAGTCCTCAGAGCCGTCGAACACGACCGCCTTGCCCTGGAATATGCCTTCGTGGCCGGGTTCTTGCAGGTAGCGCTTGCGAAAATCCTCCGAGACCACACTCATCTTCATGATCGCGAAATCGAAGAGATTGCCCTTGAGCACGAGGAAACCCGCCCGCTCCTTCAGTGGCTCGTTGAACGGCCGGATGACTTCGCGGTCGCGTGCCTCCCTGCCTTCCAGGTTCTCGGCCATCGTCCTGCCGGTCACCGTCCGACAGTTCCCGTCGAGCTTTCCGGCTTGCAGCAGTTCCCACATGATCGCCGGCGTGCCGCCCGCGCGATGATAGCGCTCGCCGAGATAGGCGCCGGCCGGTTGGACATTCGCAAGCAGCGGGATATCGAAGCCGTGGACCTGCCAGTCGTCGGGATGAAGCTCGACGCCGGCATGCTTTGCCATCGCCGCCAGATGCGGTTGCGCATTGGTGGAGCCGCCGATTGCCGAATTGGTGCGGATGGCGTTGAGGAAGGCTTCGCGCGTCAGGATATCCGACGGCTTCAGATCTTCGAAAACGATCTCGACGGCGCGTCGTCCGGTGCGATAGGCCATCTGGCCGCGCTCGCGATAGGCGGCGGGGATATTGCCGCAGCCTGTCAGCGACAGGCCGAGCGCCTCCGCAAGGGCGTTCATCGTCGACGCCGTGCCCATCGTATTGCAATGACCAACAGACGGTGCGGAATCGAGCGCCGTCTGCAGAAACTCCTCCTCGTCGATCTCGCCCGCCGCGAGCCTGCGCCGCGACCGCCAGATCGCCATGCCGGAGCCCGCCAGCTCGCCTTCATGCCAGCCGTCGAGCATCGGCCCGCCGGAAAGAACGATGGCCGGGATATCGACGGTCGAGGCGGCCATGATCGCCGAAGGCGTGGTCTTGTCGCAGCCGGTCGTTAGCACGACGCCATCGAGCGGATAGCCGTAGAGAATTTCGACAAGGCCGAGATAGGCGAGATTGCGGTCGAGCGCCGCCGTTGGCCGCTTGCAGTTTTCGAAGATCGGATGTGTCGGAAACTCGATCGGAATGCCACCCGCATCCCGAATCCCGTCGCGCACGCGTTTGGCGAGCTCGATATGCACTCTGTTGCAGGGGGTCAGGTCGCTGCCGCTCTGGGCGATGCCAATGATCGGCTTGCCGGAGCGCAGCTCCTCCGGTGTGATGCCGTAGTTCATGAAGCGCTCGAGGTAGAGAGCCGTCATGTCTATATGGTCCGGATTGTCGAACCAGTCCTGCGAACGCAGGCGACGTTTCGGCGTTTCATTGTCGGTCATTCCTTCCTCCCGAGCGAGGGATTGCTCCCTGCATGCGATGTACGTTCGTCAAAAAACATAGACAGATGACGCCTGCGCGCAAATGAAAAAGGCGGGACCGATGTCCCGCCTTCGTTTTTTTGCTCGTCGAGCTCCCGCTTATTCGGCGGCGACCCGGACATGCTCTTCTTCATCCCGAGGATGATTGTCGTTGTGCTGGATCAGCGGACGGTTGCCCGTCATCCTGCGCAAGAGCACGTAGAAGACCGGCGTCATGAAGATGCCGAAGAAGGTCACGCCGATCATGCCCGAGAAGACGGCGACACCCATGGCGGCGCGCATTTCCGAACCGGCACCCGTCGAGGTGACGAGCGGCACCACGCCCATGATGAAGGCCATGGAGGTCATCAGGATCGGGCGCAGGCGCAGGCGGCTTGCCTCGATTGCGGCCTGGACCGGCGTCCTGCCCTCGAATTCGAGCTCGCGGGCGAATTCCACGATCAGGATCGCGTTCTTCGCCGAGAGGCCGACAAGGACCACGAAGCCGATCTGGGTGAAGATGTTGTTGTCTCCACCCGTGAGCCAGACACCGGTCAGTGCGGCCAGCAGGCTCATCGGCACGATCATGATGATCGCCAGCGGCAGGGTCAGGCTCTCATACTGGGCAGCCAGCACGAGGAAGACGAGCAGTAGGGCGAGCGGGAAGACGACGACGCTCGAATTGCCGGCAAGGATCTGCTGATAGGTCAGATCCGTCCATTCGAAGTCGATGCCCGGAGGCAGCGTCTCCTTCAGGATCTTCTCGATTGCCGCCTGCGCCTGGCCGGACGAGAAGCCCGGTGCCGGACCGCCGTTGATATCGGCCGCGAGGAAGCCGTTGTAGCGGTTCGCACGCTCCGGACCGGTGCTCGGCTCCACCTTCAGCAGCGCCGAAAGCGGGATCATCTGGCCCGATGCCGAGCGGACCTTCAACTGGCCGATATCTTCCGGCTGTGCCCGGAACTTGGCATCGGCCTGGACGCGGACGCTGTAGGTGCGGCCGAAGGCGTTGAAGTCGTTGACGTAAAGCGAGCCGAGATAGATCTGCAGCGTCTGGAAGACGTCGGTGACGGAGACCCCGAGCTGCTCGGCCTTGGCGCGGTCGAGATCGGCATAGAGCTGCGGCACGTTGACCTGGAAGCTGGAGAACAGACCGGCAAGCTCAGGCGTCTGGTAGGCCTTGCCGAGCACTGCCTTGGTCGCCTCGTCGAGCGCTTGGTTGCCGAGACCCGCACGATCCTCGATCTGCAGCTTGAATCCACCCGTCGTGCCGAGACCGTTGACCGGCGGTGGCGGGAACATGGCGATGAAGGCATCCTGGATGGCGCCGAACTTCTGGTTCAGTGCCATGGCGATCGCGCCGCCCGAAAGGTCCGGCGTCTTGCGCTCGTCGAAGTCCTTCAGCGTCACGAAGACGATGCCGGCATTCGAGGAGTTGGTGAAGCCATTGATCGACAGGCCCGGGAAGGCGATCGCATGGTCAACACCCGGCTGCTTCAGGGCGATATCGGTCATGCGCTTGATGACGTCTTCGGTGCGGTCGAGGCTTGCGGCATCCGGCAGCTGTGCGAAGCCGATCAGATACTGCTTGTCCTGCGACGGCACGAAGCCGCCCGGAACCGTGGTGAACAGGCTGTAAGTCGTTCCCACCAGGGCAAGATAGACCACCATGACGATGCTCTTGCGCGACAGGAGACCGCCCACGCCCTTGCCGTAGTAGCTGGAACCGACACCGAAGGCGCGGTTGAAGCCGCGGAAGAACCAGCCGAAGATCGCGTCCATGAACCGCGTCAGCCAGTCCTTCGGTGCGTGATGCCCCTTCAGAAGAAGAGCGGCAAGCGCCGGGGAGAGCGTCAGCGAGTTGAAGGCAGAAATTACGGTCGAAATCGCGATCGTCAGCGCGAACTGGCGGTAGAACTGACCCGACAGGCCGGAGATGAAGGCGAGCGGCACGAAGACCGCGACCAGCACCAGCGCGATCGCGATGATTGGGCCGGACACTTCCTTCATGGCCTTATAGGTGGCCTGGCGCGGACTAAGCCCGTTCTCGATATTGCGTTCGACGTTTTCAACGACAACGATCGCATCGTCGACGACGATACCGATCGCCAGCACCAGCCCGAAGAGGCTGAGCGCGTTGATCGAGAAGCCCAGGACATACATGACCGCGAACGTACCGATGATCGATACCGGAACGGCGATCAGCGGAATGATCGAGGCACGCCATGTCTGCAGGAAGAGGATGACGACGAGAACGACGAGCGCGATAGCCTCGAGCAGCGTATCGATGACCTTTTCGATCGAGGCGCGGACGAACTTCGTCGTATCGTAGACGATTTCGTACTTGACGCCATCAGGCATCGCCTGCTGCAGCGTGTCCATGGTGGCGCGCACGTTGTCTGCGATCTCGATCGCGTTCGAACCCGGCGCCTGAAGGACGGCGACGGCGACGGCCGGCTTGCCGTCGAGCAGTGAACGCAGGCTATAGTCGGCGGCACCAAGTTCGATGCGGGCAACGTCGCGAAGGCGGGTGATTTCACCGTTGGCGCCTGTCTTGACGATGATGTTGCCGAATTCCTCAGGTGTGCGCAGACGTCCCTGGGCATTGACGTTGAGCTGCAGGTCGACGCCCGTCGGGCTCGGCGACGCGCCAATGATGCCGGCGGCGGCCTGCACGTTCTGGGAATTGATCGCATTGCTGATGTCGCTGGCGGCAAGATTGTGCTCGGCGGCCTTCTGCGGATCGATCCAGACGCGCATCGAATAGTCGCCGGCGCCGAAGACCTGCACCTGGCCCACACCCGGGATGCGGGCAAGCCGGTCCTTGACGTTCAGGGTCGCGTAGTTGCGCAGGTAGGTGATGTCATGATTGTCTCCATCCGAGACGAGGTTCACGACCATGATGAAGTCGGGCGAGCTCTTGACCGTGGTGATGCCGAGCGCGCGCACCTCCGCCGGAAGACGCGGCTCGGCCTGCGAAACACGGTTCTGCACGAGCTGCTGCG
This sequence comes from Rhizobium sp. SVR5-2C, assembly GCF_056755115.1. Taxonomy (NCBI): domain Bacteria; kingdom Pseudomonadati; phylum Pseudomonadota; class Alphaproteobacteria; order Hyphomicrobiales; family Rhizobiaceae; genus Rhizobium; species Rhizobium sp. SVR5-2C. The sequence continues at coordinate 8,566 of NZ_JBNDHT010000026.1, forward strand.
CCTTGTCCGGATCGGTGCCGAGCTGGAAGGTCACGGTGACGTTAAGAGCGCCGTCGGAGGTCGCCTGGCTGGACATGTAGAGCATGCCCTCGACGCCATTGATCTGCTCTTCGAGCGGCGTCGCCACCGTTTCGGCGATGACGGACGGGTTGGCGCCGGGATAGGTGGCGTGCACGACGACGGAAGGCGGCACGACTTCCGGATATTCCGAAATCGGCAGCGCCCTGAGGCCGATCAGGCCGGCGACGACGATGAGGACCGAAAGAACACCGGCAAACACCGGGCGGTCGACAAAGAATCTGGAGATGTTCATATCAAAGCCCTCTCCGGGGTGAACATGGAAATAAGGTCCCTCTCCGGCGGCATGGGAGGCCGCCGGCGGGTGGTATATTTTGGATTGCGGCCCATCCCCTTCTCCCCAGCGGGGAGAAGATGTCCGTCAGGACAGATGAGGGGGTGAGCGACGAAGGAGCGAACGGCTGAGCGAAAGCGAGGCCGTCCCGGCCGCACCCGCCGCCTCATCCGGCCCTTCGGGCCACCTTCTCCCCGTGGGGGAGAAGGGAATTTTTCAGTTGGTCGCGACCTTCTCTTCCATCTGGGGCGCCACGACTGCGCCCGGACGGATACGCTGCAGCCCGTTGACGACGATCTTCTCGCCGGCAGTGAGGCCGCCTTCGATCACCCGCTGGCCGTCGAACAGCGAGCCGAGCTGGATCTGCCGGTAGCTGACCTTGTTCTCGCCATCGACGACGAAGACGAACTTCTTGTCCTGATCAGTGCCGACCGCGCGGTCGTTGATGACGATCTTGTTCTCGGATTTCGGCTGCCCCATGCGGACCCGTACGAACTGGCCGGGGATCAGCTTGCCGCCGGGATTGTCGAAGACGGCGCGGACCGCAATGGTGCCGCTTGCCGCATCGACTTCGTTGTCGACGAGCTGCAGCTTGCCCTTGATCGGCGTGCCGTCATCGGCAAGCGTGCCGACTTCAACCGGGATCCGTTCGACGGCCGGCAGCGCGGCGTCGGTTGCCGGAAGCTCCGAAAGCGCCTTCGTCACCATTTCTTCGCTTGCATTGAAGCTCGCATAGATCGGGTCGACGGAGACGAGCGTCGTCAGTTCCGGCGAGGCGGAGCCAGCAGCGACAAGGTTGCCGACGGTGACCTCGATCTTGCCGATGCGGCCGGAAACCGGGGCATGCACCTGCGTGTAGTCGAGGTCGAGCTGGGCGGATTGAAGGGCCGCCTGAGCCGAACGAAGGCCCGCTTGTGCCTCGGCAAGCGTGCTCTGACGCTGATCGAGGTCGCTCTGCGAGATCGTGCGGTTGTCGGAAAGCTTGCGGCCGCGGTCGAGTTCGGTCTGCGCCAGGCCGACCTTGGCTTCGGCCGAAGCGACCTGGCCCTGCGCCTGCGCGACTGCAGCCTCATACGGAGCCGGGTCGATGGTGAAAAGCAGATCGCCCGCCTTCACCAGCGCGCCTTCGCGGAAATGCACGGACTGGATGGCACCCGCAACGCGCGGGCGGACCTGAACGCGGTCTACCGCTTCCAGGCGGCCCGAAAAGTCTTCCCAGGCCGTCACGTCACGGCTCTGGACCACGGCAACGGTGACCGGCACAGCGGGAGCCTGCGCGGGTTCCGAAGCGGCGGTCGCAGCCGTGCTCATCGGCAATTCAAAAAAGATAGCGGCCGCCGAAACAGACGCAACAACACCTATGCCGGCGCCCACCAGGGCCCAGCGTTTCTTTCTGGACGTCATTGGTACTCTCCTTCCGGCCGCTACGGCCGGCAAAACAGGTTGTCTTCAATGCAATTGCTGCTGAACGCTTAACTCTCGGAGGAAACTTTCGAACTCGCGGCTGACGTTTTCCTGCCAATTCGAAGTGCCGTCCGTTTTCCCGCCATAAATCGAAGGCCAGCCTGCCCGGGCGGGGAGGATGTGCTGGCGAACTGCGACGCCGGCCGTTTTGAGGCGGGCGCCGTAACCGACGGTCTCATCGCGCAGAGGATCGTCCTCCGCCGTAAAAATGAGAGCCGGAGCAACACCGGCGATGCGCGAACAGAGACAGGGCGCGGCGTAGGGATGGCACCCGCCGCCGCTGAGATAATGGCTCCAGCCTTCCGTCCAGCGCTGACGCATGCCGATACCATCCGCTTTCCGGATGGAGGCCGTACCCATGAACGGATCAAGAAGCGGGGAAATGAGTATCTGGCCATCGAGCGCATCGGCATAATGATCGCGCGCCTTCAGCGCTACACCGGCCGCAATATTGCCGCCAGCCTCTTCGCCGGCGACCAGAAGCAGCGAATTGCGATCGCCGATGCCCGAGGCGCGCTTGTTGGCAAGATAGGAAAAGAGGGAATAGCCGACTTCGAGCGGCTTCGGAAAGACGTTGCCGAGCGGCGCATTGTAATCAGGGATCGCAACGATCGCGCCGGCTTTCGCCATGCTCTCGGCAACAGCACTTTCCTTGATGCCAGATTGCAGGAAGGCACCGCCGTGGAAGAACAGAACGATCGGCGCCCCCTTGCCAAACTCGGCGCCCTGATAGACGCGTGCGGAAACGGGGCCAGTGGCCACCTTCTCCAGCACTATGTCTTTCACCTGCATCGCCATCGTTCCGGCTTTCATTTGGTCGGCGCAAACAGCTATGGCTTGCCAATCTACCAAAAAACATATTGTTATTCACATCGCGGAATAAGAAGGTCTATTACGATTACACTGTTCCGATTTTCGAATAATATCGCAGTGCACACTGTGGAGATCTCCAATGGACCAACTCTCGGCAATGCGCGCGTTCATACGCGTCGTGGAGACGGGCAACTTTACGCGAGCGGCCGAGACGCTCTCAATGCCCAAGGCGACAATCACCAATCTCATTCAGGGCTTGGAGGCGCATCTGCACACCAAGCTGCTCAACCGGACGACGCGACGCGTCATGGTCACGACAGACGGCGCGCTTTATTACGAACGCGCCTCTCAGATCGTCTCCGAGCTCGAAGAACTCGACGGCAGCCTTTCCAACTCGCAGAGCCTTCCGAGCGGCCGCTTACGCGTTGAAATGGCAGGTGCTTTTGCCGATACCATTGTTGTTCCGGCGCTCTGCGATTTCTACGAGAAATATCCTGAAATCCGCATCGATCTGGGCGTCAGCGACCGCAACGTCGACTACCTTGCAGAGAATGTCGACTGTGCCCTTCGCGGCGGTACGCCAGCCGATCAATCTCTGATCGCAAGGCGCGTCTCGGAGGTCGAAATGATAACCTGCGCTGCCCCGCGCTATATCGAAAAGTTCGGCATCCCGGGCCGGCCCGAGGAACTGGAAGCCGACCACTATTCGGTCAGCTATTTCCGCGCTCAAACCAACCGCGCCTTTCCCTTCGAGTTTCGCAAGGGCAACGAAGAGCTCGAAGTCAATCCGCGCTGCATCGTCGCCGTCAATGACAGCCGGACGTACGTGACGGCTGTCCTGAATGGTCTCGGTATTGCACAGATTCCACGCTTCATGATCGGCGACGCCCTTGCCAAGGGCGAGCTGGTGCCAGTCTTGCCCGAGTGGAGCCGCGAGCCGCTGCCGCTCTACGTCGTCTATCCGCCGAACCGGCACTTGAGCAACAAGGTGCGCGTTTTCGTCGACTGGCTGGTGAAGCTGCTTGCCGACGCGAAGCTCAACGAGCCCTGAAGACGGAAGCGGCCCGGAAGGCAGGGAAACCTTCGACGGGCCGCGATCGGATCAACTTTGAATTTCGAGGTCCACCGCGTCACCAGGGGAAATGGCCCGGCGGACCTTGGAGGTGGGCGGCAGGACGGAGACTTCCCGTCGCCCCTTGCCGAATAGAGATACGCCCTAATGCGAACTTTGTAAGGCGTTTGATTCTCATAGCAGTGTTCGCAAAAATGCAACAATCAAGCCCGCATCAGTCGATCACCGAGGGCTTCAGCAGGTCCTCCAGACCGACGCGGTAGAAGAGTTCGGCCCTGACGCGATCGGCAACGCCGTTGACGATCTCGGCACCGTCCTGCGACGGATCAACGTGGACGCGGAACGGACGCTTGCCGAACGGCTTGCCGACGACGTCGACGATGGCGCGGGCAACCTCTTCAGGATCGGCATCGGCAGGCTCAAGTGCTGCCAGCCCCTGCAGCGCCTTGTCCGAAACGCCCTGGTAAGGACCTTCCAGATATTCGGCAGCGCGTCCGGTATCGGCCGGAGAGCCGGAATGCGCGAAGTGGTTCGTGCCCTTGGTGAAGGCGCCGGGAACGATGATCGAGGTCTCGATGCCCCAGCGGGTCAGTTCGCTGGCATAGGAGACGGCCAGCGAGTCCATCGCGGCCTTGGCTGCGAAATACGGCGCGAGAAAGGGCGGCGTGCCGCCGCGGGTGCTGGAGGACGAGACCCAGACAATCAGGCCCCTACCCTGCTTGCGCAGCTGCGGCAGGGCCGCGCGGTTGAGGCGCTGCGTGGAGAGCACGTTGATATCGAAGAGTTCCGCATATTGCTCCGGCGTAAAGGCCTCGGCCGGGCCGAAGGACATATGACCGGCATTGTGGACGATGACGTCGAGGTGGCCGTTTTCGGCAACGATCTTTTCGACCGCCTGCTCGATCGAGACATTATCGGTGACATCCAGCTCTATGCTGCGCAGATCGGCGTTGTTTTCCTTAGCGAACGCTGCCGCATCGGCAACGGCCTTGGCATTGCGGCTTTGCGTGGCGCGGATGCCGGCATAAACGGTATGGCCTGCTTTTGCGAGGGCGCGTGCGGTCATCGCACCGAAGCCGCTCGATGCACCCGTGACGACGATAACTTGCTTGCTCATTGTGCTGCTCCTTCTTCAAATCAGATCGGTGAATATTCGGGGAGAAAGGGGAGACGGATGACCGCCTCCCGGCTGGACGTCAGATCATGCCGCCGTTGGCACGCAGCACTTGGCCGTTGATCCAGCTGCCGTCTGGACCGGCGAGGAAGGCGACCGCGGCGGCGATGTCTTCCGGCGTGCCGAGACGCTCCAGCGGGTTCATCTTCGCCATACGGCCGATCAGTTCCTCGGACTTGCCGCTGAGGAAGAGGTCTGTGGCGGTTGGGCCGGGGGCGATTGCGTTGACGGTGATATTCCGGCCGCGCATTTCCTTCGACATGATCGCCGTCAGCGTCTCCACGGCAGCCTTGGTAGCGGCATAGACGCCATAGGTCTCGAGCTTGAGGCCGACGACACTCGTCGAGAAATTGATGATCCGGCCACCATCACGAAGGCGCTTGGCGGCTTGGCGCAGCGTATTGAAGGTACCCTTCAGGTTGACGCTGATGTGACGGTCGAAATGGGCATCGTCCGCGTCGGCGATCGGCGAAAGCATCATGATGCCGGCATTGTTGACGAGCACATCCACGCCGCCAAACGCTGCTTCTGCGGCATCGAACATGCGGCGCACGGCTTCCGCGTCGCTGACGTCGGCTTTCGCCGTCAGAGCCTTGCCGCCGGACTGCTCGATCTTCCGAGCCAATTCTTCCGCGGGAGCGGCATTTCCGGAGTAGTTGATGACGACGGTAAAGCCGTCCTGGGCGAGACGCTCGGCGACAGCCGCCCCGATGCCGCGGGAAGCGCCGGTGACAAGAGCAACCTTATCGTTATTGTTAGCCATTTTCTTTCTCCTTCAGTCATTTGCGCCGCAGCGCGTTCCTATGAGAAGAAGATGCCCCTTTTCACTTTGCGGATAATCATGCATTCTTCGGCATCACTATGCGGAAATGACGAACAAATACGATGGACAGGTTCGATGCCATGCGGGTTTTCTCCCGCGTTGTGGAGAGGCGCAGCTTCACCCTTGCAGCCGAAGATATAGGATTGCCGCGCTCGACGGTAACCGACGCCGTGAAACAGCTGGAAGCCCGGCTTGGCGTTCGCCTGCTTCAGCGCACCACGCGCCATGTCAGCCCGACTCTCGACGGGGAAGCCTATTACCAGCGCTGCCTGTCGATCCTCGCCGACATCGAGGATGCCGAAGGCGCCTTTGCCGGCGCCAAGCCGAAAGGCACGCTTCGGGTGGACGTGCACGGCACGCTTGCCCGGCATTTCGTCCTGCCAAGCCTGCCGTCATTTCTGGAGACGTACCCGGATATCGAATTCTACATGAGCGAAGGCGACCGGCTGGTCGACCTGGTGCGCGAGGGCATCGATTGTGTGCTGCGGGTCGGCATTCCGCAGGATAGCGACATGATCGCAAGGCGTGTGGCCATGCTGGAGGAGATCACCCTCGCCTCGCCCGCTTATCTCGAGCGCCATGGCATTCCCGAACATCCGGACAAGCTGGACGGCCACCGCATGGTCGGCTTCCGTTCGACCGCGACCGGCGGCGTAATGCCACTGGAATTCCTGGTCGACGGCAGCATCCGCAATGTCACCCTGCCCGCGACGGTCACCGTCAACGCCGCCGAGAGCTTCATGTCGGCCGCCCGCCTCGGCCTGGGCTTGATACAGGTGCCGCGCTACCACGCCGAAAAGGACCTGGCCGCTGGCACCCTTATTCATGTGCTGCCGGATTTTCCGCTGACCGAAACGCCGGTTTCGCTCCTCTATCCACGCAACCGCCAGCTCTCGCCCCGTGTTCGCGTCTTCATAGACTGGCTGGTGAAAGTCTTCGCACAGCAGCCGCCAAGTTTCGGGTAGCGGCGCCCGGCACGCGGTGATATCGGCCGAAATCAGAGAACGGGATTTGAATGACGAACACGGGCGCCATCGGAAGCGGTCCTTTGACCGGCAATGAACTTCGAAGCTTCTTCGAGCGCGATGCGATCGCCGTCGCCCGCGATCTCATCGGATGCCATCTGCTCGTCAACGGTGCGGGCGGGCGGATCACCGAGACAGAGGCTTATTTCCCGCACGACGAGGCCTCGCACAGTTTCCGCGGCCCGACGAAACGGAACGGCGCAATGTTCGGCCCGCCGGGCAACGTCTATATCTACCGTATCTACGGCATGTACTGGTGCCTGAACTTCGTCTGCACGCCCGGCTCAGCCGTGTTGATCCGCGCCCTCGAACCAGAAAGCGGGATCGCTGCGATGACCGAGCGTCGCGGTACCGATGTTCTGACCCGGCTTTGCAGCGGCCCGGGCAAGCTCTGCCAGGCGCTCGGCATCGATATCGCACTCAACGATCGGCTGCTCGATCACCCGCCTTATTCCATCTCACCCTCCGCGCCGGTTCCGATCGTCGCGGGCACAAGGATCGGGATCACGAAAAATGCCGAAGCGCCGTGGCGCTTCGGCATTCAGGGTTCGCGGTATCTGAGCAAGCCGTTCCGCTAGAGCAATTCCGGAAACGTACCAAGCGGCCTTCCGTCCGGAATGGCGCGAACGCCCGGAACCTCATTCCATGACGGCGCTGTGATCGGATGGGGCGGCGGAAGCGGCCTTGGGCTTGCGCAGCAGCAGCACCAGCGGCATCACGGCCACGGACATCAGCATCAGGAGCTTGAAGTCGTCCATATAGGCGATGATCGTCGATTGCAGCGTGACGAGCTCATTGAGCGACGCCCGGCCTGCCGCGGTGAGCGGGCTGAGCGACTGTGCAGCGGCGGCATCGAAGGCCCGGTTGAACGGCGTGACATAGGCGGCGATCGACTCGTGATTGCTCTGGGTATTCTCGACGATCAGCGCCGAGACGATCGAAATGCCCACGCTGGAGCCGATGTTGCGGGACAGGTTGTAGAGGCCCGTACCATCGCCGCGCATATGCGCTGGCAGCGTCGAAAAGGCGATCGTCGTCAACGGCACGAAGAGGAAGCCGAGACCCGCACCCTGGATGAAGCCGACGGAAACGATCGTCCATTGCGAAACGTCCGGCGTCCAGCCCGTCATGTCATACATCGCCCATGCGGTCAGGCCGAGGCCCGCCAGAAGCAGCCAGCGGGTATCGACCTTGCCGATTAGGCGGCCAACGATGAACATGCAGAGCATGGTGCCGATGCCGCGCGGGCCCATGACGATCCCGGCGGTTGTCACCGGATAACCCATCAGCGTCTGCAGATAGGGCGTCATCAGCGCCAGCGAAGCGAGATAGGTGACGCCGACCACGAAGATGAACACCATGCTGACCGCAAAGTTCTGGTCGAGAAACAATCGTGGATTCACGAAGGATTTCTCGGCCGTCAGCGTATGCACCAAGAGCAGATAGAAGGCAGCCGCGCAGACGATCGCCTCGATCATGATTTCGCAGGACGAGAACCAGTCGAGCTGCTCGCCGCGATCGAGAAACAGCTGCAGCGCGGCGATGAAGAGGCTCATCATGCCGAAGCCGAACCAGTCGAGTTTCGCCAGAGCATCCCGCTTCGTTTCCGCCACGAAGATGACAATCCCGGCAAACGCCAGCGCACCGATCGGCACGTTTATGTAGAACACCCACCGCCAGCTGATGTTGTCCGTCAGCCAACCGCCGATGACCGGGCCCAGGACCGGCCCGACCATGACCGAGACGCCGAATAAGGCCATAGCCGAGCCGCGCTCCTCGACCGTATAGATGTCGAGGAGGATACCCTGAGAGAGTGGAACGAGAGCGGCGCCGAACAGGCCCTGCAACAGGCGGAACGCAACGATTTGGTTCAGCGATTGCGCCAGTCCGCAAAGGACCGATGCCACGACGAAGCCGACGATCGCCGTCAGCAGGACGTTCTTGCGGCCGAACTTGGCAGCCAGGAAGCCCGACGGCGGCGTCATGATGGCAGCCGCGACGATATAGGAGGTCAAAACCCAATTGATCTGGTCGGCACTCGCCGCAACGCTGCCCTGCACATAGGGCAGCGCCACGTTGGCGATGGTGGTGTCCAACGCCTGCATGATAACGGCGAGAATGACGCAGGCCGTGATCGCGCCGCGATTGGCAACGGGCGCGGCCGGAGATGCTGCAGCGTTACTCATGGTCCTTGCCGCCGGAACGGCCCAACAGATTATTGACGAAATCAGGCAGCCCACGGGCGTGGCCTGTATCGACATCGACGATCGTGCTCATGCCGACGCGCAGCGGCGGCTTACCGGCAGCATCCTCGATGCTGACGCGGATCGGAATGCGCTGGACGACCTTTACCCAGTTGCCGGTGGTGTTCTGCGCCGGCAGCAGCGAGAAGCTGGAACCGGATGCCGGACTGATGCTCTCGACCTGGCCCTTCCATTCAACGCCCGGATAGGTATCGACATAGATGGCCGCCTCCTGGCCCGGCTTCACATAGGTAAGCTCGGTCTCTTTCGGGCTTGCGGCGATCCACAGATGGTTGGTGGCGACCAGCGAGAAAGCCTGCTGGGAGGCCTGCAGGTACGAGCCAACCTGCAGCGCGTTGACGTTGGTGACGATGCCATCGAACGGTGCCTTGACGACGCTGTGGTCGAGTTCGCGCTGCGCATCGTCCACCTTCGACTTGGCCTCGAGATAGAGCGGGTTCTGCTCGACCGGTTGGCCGGCGTCGCCGCCGAGCTGGGCGAGCGTGGCCGCGGCTTGCGCTTTGGCGACGGCAACCTTCTGAAGCGCGGCATCGAGGTCGTGCTTTGCCTCGTCATAAGCCGAACGCGTCGCCGCGGAACTGTTAATGAGATTCTGCTGACGGGCGAACTGCGCCTGGTAATATGGGATGTCTGCCTCCGCCTGCGTGATTTCCGCGAGCGACTGCTGATAGCTGGCCTTCAGGTTTTCGATCTGGTTGCGCTGCGCGCCGAGCTGCGCCTTTGCGCCGTCGAGCGCGATCCGGAAGCTGTCAGGCTTCAGGCTGAAGAGCACCTGCCCCGCTTTGACGGCTTCGTTCTCGTGTACGTTGATCTGGTCGACGATGCCGGAAACGTCCGTCGTCAGGCCAACCATATCGGCCTGGATATAGGCGTTGTCGGTCGACATCACCTGTCCGCCGTTCACGTAGTAATAGCCGCCGACTACGAGGGCGACAGGCAGGAGCGCGAACAGCACGGGACGTGTGAGGCTGCGCCGACGGCGGACCTTGGTACCGTCGGGCGCAGCCACGGCGGCAACCGGCGCTGGATTGGATGAAGGCGCTTCGGCTACCGTTTCTTGGGTTTCGGAGATCTTCTTGTCTTCGGTGAGGTTCTTTGCACTGGCGTCACCAACGACGCGCAGGGAGGATTTGTCAGCCATGGTTCAGCTCATTCTCGGCGACCGGTGTCGGGCACGCCTGCACTAGGTTTGACTTCATGAGATAGGATGGGCACTCAAGATATGCCAGCTATTTATAAGCATACTTATGATCTTGCAAATACGTTCTGACCGTTCGCGGAACAAGATCAGCCGCCGGAAATTCTGCGACTGCGGCCAAAATGTCGCAGGCCATAGTTAAGCATTCGCTTCTCGAGCACCAGGGCGCCGTATGCAAGCGCCGCCGCCGCGCTAGTTCTTGTTCAAACACTGATGGCGATGGGGAAATCGATGGCGTTTTTCGAGAGCATGCTGAGCCTGTTGCTGGTCGCGATCGTGTTCTTGCAGTTCTCGCGGAAATTTCTGATCCCCTATCCGACCATGCTTGCGATCGCCGGGGTCATCGTCGCCGCTGTTCCCTGGGCGCCGGAAATCGGCATCGACCCTCAGCTGGCGCTCGCCCTGTTCATTGCCCCTGTTCTCTTCGACGCGGCCTATGATCTGCCGCCGAGAACCTTGAGGCAGAACTGGCTGCCGCTCGTTTCGCTCGCCGCTATCGCGGTCATGCTGACCACGGCCGCAGTCGCCTTCGTCGGTGTGACGGTCGCGGGCCTTCCGCTCGCAGCAGCGATCGCGCTCGGTGCCATCGTCGCCCCGCCCGACGCGGCGGCCGCGACAGCGATGCTTGAAAGGTTCAACCTGCCGCGCCAAACCTACGTCGTTCTCAAAGGCGAAAGCCTGCTGAACGACGCGGTCTCGCTGCTCATCTTCAGCGCCGCAGTCGCGGCCGCCGCCAGCCCCAGTTTCTTCGCGAGCGTCCTGCCGCTGCTTGCATTTGCCGTTCCCGGCGGACTCATCTTCGGTTATCTCGCAGGCCGCGCCTACATGCTGATCGGCATCAAGCTCGCAGGCACGCTCGGCGGGACGCTGCTGGAATTCGTCGCCACCTTCGGCACCTGGATCATCGCCGAACATCTGCATCTCTCGGCGATCCTGGCGATCGTCGCTTATGCGATGGTCATTGCCCGTTACATGCCGGAGCGCCAAAGCGCCCGTCATCGCATTCACTCCTATTCCGTCTGGGAGGCAGCGGTTTTCCTTCTGAACGTCCTGGCATTCCTGCTCATGGGCCTTCAGGCCCGGCAGATATTCCTCGAAATGGAACCGGACCGGCTGACATTCGCGATAACCGTCGCCATTGCCGTCTTCATTACCGTCGTCGTCGTACGCATGCTCTGGGAACTCCTCTATAACCGCACGATGGCTCTCTTCCCGTCGCGCCATGCCACGAAGCAGGCGCCGACGCTGGCCATGAGCCTCGTTGCCGGCTGGTGCGGCATGCGCGGGCTGGTGACTCTGGCGACCGCGCTTGCTCTGCCCTTCGACTTTCCGTCCCGCGATATCATTCTGCTTGCCGCGCTCGCCGTCGTTCTCGGCACCTTGATCATACAGGGTCTTACGCTCGGCCCGCTTATCCATTTTCTCCGCTTCGAGCCCGACCATTCATGGGGGAAAGATCTGTCGCAGGCCCGCGTCGAACTGATCGAAACCGCGCTCAAGGAACTCGAAACCAAGCAGGGAAAGTCGGCAAAAATCCTGCGCGATGTCTACGCTTCGGAGCGCGAGATCGCGCGCAGTGGCGAGCATCCGCGAGAGGTGGGTGAAATGGACGAACTGCGGCGGAACATCATCGCTGCCAAGCGGGAAAAACTCGCCGAAATGCGCCGTGCCGACGCCATCGACGACGATATGTTCCACATCCTGGAGCAGGAACTCGATTGGGCCGAGCTCGCTGCGTCGTCGCCCGAGAGCGAGCAGATCGTCGAGGGTTAAGGCCTCACGCAAATCTCAAAACGGCGAGCGGTTGGCGTTTGCAATTTTCGTCCACTGGCGTCTATATTCCTATGCCAGAGGTTTGCCCGGGACGAACCTCTGCCTCTTCGAAAAACCAGGCGCGGCGACCAGCCGCGTGACGAGACAGGAAGACGAGCACGGGAAACCGGGTTCCAAATCAGCAGATATGAATCGCATCGTTACAGTGTAAGATCGGCGGTATAACGGCCGCCCAGCAGCGGGGGTTGCTATGCCTTACTCTTTTCGTAACATCCTGACATTTGTTGGCTTTGCAGCGCTTGCGCCGATCGTTGCAATGGCACAGCAAGCCCCTCCGGCTCCCCCGTCCGTCACGGTCGCCAAGCCCGTCGTCCGGGACGTGGTCGATAATGACGAATTCATCGGCCGCTTCGAGCCCGTCGACGAGGTCTCCGTGCGATCGCGCGTCGGCGGCTACCTGCAGGAGGTGCACTTCACCGACGGCTCTCTGGTCAAGAAAGGCGACCTGCTGTTCGTCATCGACCAGCGGCCGTTCATCACTGCCCTGAACCAAGCGAATGCTGCGCTGGAAGTGGCGAAATCGACGCTGACGTATGCCGATGCGCAGTACAAGCGAACGGCATCGCTCTCGACCAGCGGCAGCCAGTCGATTTCCTTGCTCGAAGAACGTCGCAGCCAATGGGATTCCGCTCAAGCCAATCTCCGAGGCGCTCAAGCAACGGCCGACCGCGCAAAGCTCGATCTGGAATATACGACGATTACCGCCCCGATCAGCGGCCGCATCGACCGCCGGCTGATTTCCGTGGGCAATCTCGTTCAGGCCGATCAATCGGTTTTGACGACCATCGTTTCACTCGACCCGATCGATTTCTATTTTGACGTCGATGAACGCCGGCTCCTGAACTTCGCGCAGACTGCGCGTGAACGCGGCAGCGAGCTTCAGCAGGGTGGCGGCGGTCTCGAAGTTAAGGTCCGCATCACGGATTCCAACGATAAGCCGTTCACAGGCAAACTCGACTTCGCCGAGAACCGGGTCGATAGCCAGACCGGCACGATGCGGGTCCGCGCCCGCTTTGACAATCCGAAATTCGTGCTTCAGCCCGGTCTCTTCGGCCGGGTGCAAGTGGAGGCGTCGAACGTCTATAGGGCCATTCTCGTGCCGGACGACGCAATCGGCTCCGACCAGAACCAGCGCGTCGTCTATGTCGTCGGCAAAGACGGCACCATTTCGACGAAACCGGTCCGAACTGGTCCGCGGCTTTACGGCTACCGCGCCATCCGCGAAGGCATGGACGGCAACGAGACGATCGTCGTCAACGGCCTGATGCGCGCCCGCCCGGGCAGCAAGGTCACGCCGCAGATGACAGAACTGCCGCAGAGCCGCGAGGATATCCCGCCGGAAGCTGCAAGCATGGAGCTGGCCCAATGAGGTTTGCGCACTTCTTCGTGGACCGGCCGATCTTCGCGTCCGTTCTCTCCATAGTTCTGCTCATTCTCGGCGGTCTCGCCTATTTCCAGCTGCCGGTGGCGCAGTTTCCCGAAATAGCACCGCCCACCATCGTCGTGCGCACCAACTATCCCGGCGCCGACGCCCAGACCGTCGCCGACACGGTCGCAACGCCGATCGAACAAGAGATCAACGGCGTCGAGAACATGCTCTACATGTCCTCCTATGCGACAGACGACGGGTCGATGTCCCTGACGATCACCTTCAAGCTCGGCACCGACCTGGATCAGGCACAGGTTCTCGTCCAAAACCGCGTAGCAATCGCCGAACCGCGGCTGCCCGAGGAGGTTCGCCGCACCGGGGTCACCACCACGAAGAGTTCGCCCGATCTTATGATGGTCGTGCACATCCTCTCTCCAAACAGCCGCTACGATCAGCTTTACGTCTCGAACTATGCCCGTAGCCGCATCCGCGATGTGCTCGTGCGCCTTGACGGCGTCGGCGATCTCACCATCTTCGGCGAGCGCGAGTATGCCCTGCGCATCTGGCTCGATCCGCAGAGGCTGGCGTCCTATAGCATGACCCCGAACGATGTGGTGGCTGCCTTGCGCGAGCAGAACGTGCAGGTTTCCGGCGGCTCGATCGGCGGCCCGCCGGCGGCCGGCACAAATGCATTCCAATACACCGTGACGACGCAGGGCCGGTTCTCCGATGCGCGGCAGTTCCGCTACGTCATCGTGAAAGCGACAGCGGACGGCCGCCTCGTACAATTGCAAGACGTTGCCCGCATCGAACTCGGCGCCAAGCAATACGTCACCAACAGCTACCTCGACGGCAAGCCGGCGGTGGCGCTCGGCATCTTCTCACGTCCAGGCACGAATGCGCTGGCTGGCGCCGCCGAAATCAAGGCGGCCATGGAACGGCTCGCCAAGGACTTTCCTCCGGGGCTGGCTTATAACATCGTCTACAATCCGACCGAGTTCATTTCGGAGTCCATATCAGAGGTCTACAAGACCATTTTCGAAGCAGCCCTGCTGGTCGCAATTGTCGTGCTGGTCTTTCTGCAATCCTGGCGCACGGCCATCATCCCCATCGTGGCGATCCCCGTGTCGCTGATCGGCACTTTCGCTTTGCTGCTCGCGTTCGGCTTCTCGCTCAACATGCTGACGCTCTTCGGGCTCGTGCTCGCCATCGGCATCGTGGTGGACGATGCGATCGTCGTCGTCGAGAACGTCGAACGAAACTTGGCCAAGGGCATGACGCCGAGGGAAGCGGCGCATGTCACCATGGACGAGGTCGGAACGGCGGTCATCGCCATTTCCCTTGTCCTCATCGCCGTCTTCGTCCCGACAACCTTCATCCCCGGCATTACCGGCCAGTTTTACCGGCAGTTCGCGGTGACGATCTCGGTCGCAACGGCGATTTCGGCGATCAACTCGCTGACATTGTCGCCAGCGATCGCCGCGCTCGTGCTGCGGCCGCACGAAGAACATGCGAAAGAGACGCGAAATCCGCTCACGCGACTGGGCCGCGGCCTCGCCAACGGCTTCAATCGCGGCTTCGACCGGATGAGCCACGGCTACTCATGGCTTGTTCGCCACATCGTTGGGACAAGGACCGCCGTGTTTTGTGCGCTGCTGGTATTTGCGGCACTGCTGGCGTCGACCTACTACATGGGCCGAATCGTCCCAAGCGGCTTTATCCCTAACATGGACCAGGGCTACGCAATCGTCGTCATTCAATTGCCCGAGGGCGCCTCGCTCAACCGAACCGACGCCGTCGTGCAGCAGGCGGCGGAAATCATCGGCAAAACGCCTGGCGTCTCTCACTCGGTGGCCTTTGCAGGCTTCAGCGGTGCCACCTTCACCAACGCGTCCAATCAAGGCGTTGTCTTCGCACCCTTTGACACGTTCGAACACAGGCTTGAGCAGGGTCTGAGCGCCGGCCGGATCATCGGTCAGCTCTACCAGAACCTGCAGGGCATCCAGGAAGCCTTCATCATTGCCATCCCGCCCCCCTCCGTCAGGGGTATTGGCAATTCCGGGGGCTTCAAAATGCAGTTGATGGACCTCGAAAGCGGCGACATGCGGCGGGTTCTGGCCCTTGCCTATCAGATGATGGGCACCGCCAACCAGACGCCGGGGCTGACAGGCGTCTTCACCACCTTCTCTGTATCCAGCCCGCAATTCTTCCTCAATATCGATCGCGACAAGGCCCGTATGCTGAACGTCCCGATCTCGAACATATTCGATACGCTCTCGATCAACCTCGGCACGTCCTATGTCAACGACTTCAATGCTTTCGGCAGGGTTTATCAGGTGCGAGCGCAGGCCGACCAGGAATTCCGCCTCGAACGGGACGATATCCTTGCCCTGAAGGTCCGTTCGGCGACCGGCGCGCTGGTGCCGCTGGGAACGCTCATCGAAGTTCAGGACAGGAGCGGGCCGGCGCTCGTCCAGCACTACAATATGTATGTCTCGGTACCGCTGCAGGGCAATCCGGCGCCGGGTGTGTCGACCGGCACCGCCCTCGATAGCATGGAGAAGATCGCAGCCTCGGTACTGCCCCCCGGAACGACGTTCAACTGGACCGAGCTCGCCTTCCAAGAGCGCGGCACCGGCAACACCGCGATCTATATCTTCGCGCTGTCGGTCATCTTCGTATTCCTGGCACTGGCCGCCCAGTATGAAAGCTGGGTGCTGCCGCTCGCCATCATCCTGATCGTGCCGCTCGCCATTCTCGCGGCCCTGCTTGGCGTCCATTTCCGCGGCATGGACAACAACATCCTGACGCAGATCGGCCTCATCGTGCTGATCGGACTTGCGGCGAAGAACGCAATCCTGATCGTGGAATTCGCGAGACAGGCGGAAGAGGGAGGCAAGACGCCGGTGGAAGCGGCGATTGAAGCCAGCCATTTGCGCCTTCGCCCCATTCTGATGACGGCATTCGCCTTCATCTTCGGCGTCGTGCCGCTGATGATCGCAACAGGCCCAGGCGCGGAGATGCGCCAGGCGCTTGGCACGGCCGTCTTCTCCGGCATGCTCGGCGTCACGCTTTTTGGCCTGTTCCTGACTCCGGTCTTTTACGTCGTGCTGCGCGCCCGCTGGCGTAAGACGGCGGTTGCGGAGCAAGCGTCTGTCGATGAACTGGACGCTGAGACTACGAAGGACGTTCGAGCGGGCGGCGCTTGAACGTGTCGCCCGACAGCAGCTTGCGCATCGGCTTTTCGATCATCTCGTAGGCGGCGACTCCCAGGAGCGTTCCCGCGCAAGTGGCCGCAACCACGGTAAGAGTATCAGGGATCCCGGCAAGTCCGGAGGCCTTGATGACAACCGACACCGCCAGCGTGTGCCAGAGGTAGATGGAGTAGGAAGCGTCGCCGAAATAGGTGAGCACCGGCACGCGGCCGATGCTGCCGTCCGCCTCCAGCGACACCATCCCGTACACCAGCGCCATCGCCAGCGGGCCGCAGATGAACTCGTCGAATTCCGCTCCGCTCAGATAGATCACCGCAAAGCCGCAGAGTGCTGCGCCGACGAAGGCGAGCCCGAGGCTGTGACCCGCGATCCAGCGGCGCAGCCACAGTTCGGCGATGAATACACCGCCCAGGAATTCCAGGATGATCGGGCGGGTGTAGGTGGCGAGCATCGGCGAGGACGGATGCCAGATCGCGCCGATGACGACGAAAAGCCCGAACGCCGCTGCGAGAAAGAGCAGCCGCCACTGGCGCGGCAGGAACAACGCACCGGCAAAAACGACATAGAAGAACATCTCGAATTGCAGCGTCCAGCCCTGAACCAGGACTGGCCAAATCTCGCCCGTGCTCGGCGAATGCACAGGAATGAAGAAGAGCGAACCCAGGACGTGGCCGGCAGCAAGCCGCAGGTTTGGAAACAGCCCTGCCAGTGCGCCGGCGATCATGATCATGGTCACGAGCCAATATGAGGGGGCGATGCGGCGGACTCGGTCGAGCAGGAAGCGCTGCGGCGTCAACGGCTTGCGCTCGCTGATCACCCACATGATGAATCCGCTGATGACGAAGAAGACATCGACGCCGGCAGCGCCGATGACGAAATGCTCGCTACTTCTCTCCGCCGCATGAAAAACGACGACGGCAAGTGCCGCGAAGGCACGCAAATACTGGATCCCGTAGAGGGTCTTCATGCATTTCCCCGTTTACTCCGCTCCCGCGGCGTAGATGCAGATGATCAGGAATTGACAGGCGAAACGGATTGATAACGTCGCAGGGCGGCCATCGCCGAACGTTGTCGCGCGCCGACAAGTTTTCCCGCGGTGAAGTAAAGAAGGAACGTACCGACGTTATAAGGTGTCAGAATATCGATTTCCACGAACGAGCGGAACAGAAGCAGCACGATGATGCCGAACAGCAGATAGGATTCATCGTTGCGCACATCCTCCAGCAGCCGGCGCAGATGCCCCCACAGCGTTGCGATGATTGTGGCGGCCAGAATGAGCACACCGGTCAGGCCGAGTTCGACTGCCGTCTCGATGTAGGTGTTATGAAAATGGAAGCCGCTTCTCGAGCCGATAAAGAATTCCTTCCATAGCCGCTCCGGCTCGGAAAAACCTTGCACCCAATAAGCCTGGTAGCCGACACCGAAGGCCGGGTGTTGCGTCGCTGCGGCAATACCCTGCTGCCACAGATAGGTACGCCCGGTCAGGGTCGAATCCTTGCCGAAAAGGCCGAGGACCGCATCGACGGCACCGAGATAGACACCCGCGACGGCGAGCACGATTGCCGCAACCCCGCCACCGACGACCAGTAGTTTACGATTATCCGGCGACAGCATGAGCACGACGCGTAAGCCAATCAGCAGGGCGACGATAGCTGCCGTCGTGATGACCGAGGTCGCGGATTGCGCGGCGTGCAGGCAATAGGCGGACATAAGGCCGGCGATGACGGAGGCTATCATCCACAGACGGCGTTCGCCGTAGATGAAGACGGCGGCATATGCGAAAATGATGCCCAGGGATGCGTAGAAGGCAAGCTGGTTCTTGGACGCGAAAGCACCGACGAAACTGTAGGTCCCGTCGATCGGGTCATATTCGTAGAAGCCGAAGAGGATCGAATAAAGGAGCACAATGGCAGTGCCTGCCACCATCCCAAGCGTCAGGGTCCGGACGTCGACCACGCGAACGGCGATCAGCGCGCAGGCCACCTGTGTCAGTAATTGGATGCTCGCCCGCATCGAGACGCTCGGGACCTGCGACCAGAAGACGGAAAGAAATGCGAAACCGGCAAAGGCAAAAATCCAGATGAACCGGCTGTAGCTGCCCAGCACCTTACGATAATCGACTGCGATGAGCGGCAACCACAACGCATAGTAAAGCAGGATCGCCGGCTGTCCGAAACGGAGCGAATAGGCGAAGCAGAAGAGCGAAAGCGCTACCGCCGGAATGGCGTAGATTTCGTTCTCAGCTGGTTTTATCAGCACCGATTTGGCGATCCGCATGCGGGTCTCCGCTATCTCATTGCGACCCCGGCGGTGACCTTGATCAGGTCGCCGGGCTGCAGTGCGGTGTTTTCCTGCACCGGAATTTCCTTCGACTGGCCGTCGACTTCCCGCACGATCGAGTAGCTGATGCTGGCACTATTGTCCGGGTCGAACCGTGCGGCATCATTCGATTGCGCCAGAGCTTCCGACATCAGCGCATCGCTGGTCGCAAGCTTCAGGTTGTGCGTATCCAGATCGCTTTCGGTGTCCTGCAGTTCCTGCGCCAGCGTGGCGTCCCAGTCGTTGCGGAGCGTAATCTCGTCCTGATTGGCCTTGTTGATGTCCTGCTTGGCCTGCAGCGAATTGGTGTCGATGTCGAGAAGAGTGGCCTCGATATCGGCTGCGCGCTGTTCGGATGCCATCTTGCGGGCGCTGAGCGCAAGCCCCTTCTCGGCAAGGTTTTCCACTTTATCGCGGTCTTCCTTGGCAAGCTCGAGCTGGCGTGTCTGCGTCTCTGTCTTCTTGGCGAGAGACTCAATTTCGGCTTGCAGCAGAGATCTCAAGTCCTCGAGCCCCTGGAGCTGCAGCGTGAGCCGCTTCTTGCGCGTCGACATCAATGCTGTTTCGCTGGCAAGCAGCGCCTTTGCCTCCGGCAGATCCTTCAGCTCCTTCGGCATGTCGATCGTCTCCTGGCCGGCGATCTCGGCCTGCAGCCGTGCCTTGCGGGCGAGCAGGCGATTCTTTTCCGTCGTGTAGACGACTGCATCACCCTTGGCGTTGATGAAATCGCGGGCAAAGCGCTGGCCGGCGTCTGCGCGGTGAAGCCCGCCGGCGAGGCTGACAGCCTTCACGACGGTGAGATTCGGTGCGAAAGGATATTCGCCCGGCTTGTCGACGTCGCCTGTCAGGAAGACGGGCCGGAATTCGGCAAGTTCGACGGATGCGGAGGGCCGGTCCTTCAGGCCGAACTGCTTCTGCAGCGCGACACCGATCTCCTGCGCGATCGCATCCGCCGTCTTTCCGGAGGCTGGGAGGTCGCCTACGAACGGAAGCGAGAGATTGCCTGCGGGGCCGACCGTATAGTCGCCGCTGACCACCGACCAGTCGCGGATCGATCCTTCCGCCGTCTGCCATTCGGCAACGCGGATGCGCAACTTGTCCATCGTGCCCAGCTTGTAGTCATCAGCCTTTGCAAAGCTAGAAGAGCCGACCAATATGCCAAACCCCGCAACGAAAGCGAGGCCAGTCATAAAGGAGTTTCCAAGCAGGTTACGGCGTAACAGGATTTCTCTCATTCAGTCTTTCCCATAAATCGGCACGGCAAGCCAAAAGCTATACCGTACGTCACTGGTGTATTTGGAAGCGGCGTTCTCAGTAGCTGCCGCGCTGCATGCAGACGGCGGGGATCGTCCGGGCAATGATCATAACGTCGCGGGTGAGCGACCAGTTTTCGACATAGTGGGTGTCGAAAGCAACGCGCGTGGCATAGGACACGTCATTACGTCCGCTGATCTGCCAAAGGCCGGTAAGCCCAGGGCGAGCCTGAAGATAGTAGACGGCGGAAGACTCATAGAGTTCCAGTTCGTCATGCACCACCGGCCGCGGCCCGACGACGCTCATTTCGCCGCGAAGGATGTTGATGAGTTGCGGCAGTTCATCAAGGCTGAGCTTGCGCAGCACGCTTCCGACAGCGGTGACCCGCGGATCGTCCTGAAGCTTGCGCGTTGAACGCCACTCTTCCATTGCCTTCGGATTGTTGCGCAGATGCTCCTGCAGAACCTTGTCGCCATCGACGACCATGGTTCGGAACTTCAGGCAACGAAACTCCTGGCCGTTGTGGCCGATACGGCGATGTCCGTAGAAAGCTGGTCCCCTGTCGGAGAGCTTTACGAGCAGCATCACCATTAGAAACACCGGGCTCAGGAAAATGAGCCCGAGCGCGGCAGCTGAGATATCGAATGCTCGCTTGATTATCCCGCCGGTCGGCGGAAAGACATTCGCATGAACCACGCCAAAGAATGGCGTACTGTCCGATCTCGTCGCAGACTTCATAGAGTTAACTCCACTTATGTTTGCCGTTTGGTCGGTATGCCAAGGCCGATAGGCTGGCGTTGACGAGTTCGGAGTGTATGGGCCGATTTTGTTTTTTTAAGCCACAATTTCATGGCGATTGTGTAACGGGCCGTTTTTGGAGCGCCGCAAGCGCTTTTTCGTTTATGAGCCATCACTTAAGTGCAGATGCAGAGCCTGCAATGTTTTCGAATAGTCTCGTTGCGCGGCACTAAAGATCTTGGTGTTTGCTTTGCGGCGCAAAAAGATTGAAGAATAACCCCTTCTGCCGATTTGCCGCCGAATTTGGTTATGCAGCCCCGGCACTACTGGGAATAGGTCAACTATATTGCCTTATTGCCGATTTTATTGCGACGCACCATGGATTTTGCGCCGCACACTCAAATCGTTTTAGATGAAAACTTTGTAATAAAAGTTGAACGCATTGACCTCTCCTGCGTTAGTCACCATGTGGAAATATGGCGCTTCGCACAAGGTGCAACGCCAAATTTTCCGCAATCTCAGGTAGGATGAGCGCAAGGAAGGAGGCCGGAGTTAATCCTTAACGAGCATTCGCCGATTTTATCCAAGGCCGGAACGAAACCTTAATCCGAATACTGTAGAAAACGAGCAACGGATAACGAAAGAATGCTTCTGTTCGGTTGAAACCACAGGCTATCTAAAATATACAAAGTAAAGGGTCCCAGGGAGGCAGCCCGAATTCAATGAATGTTCATTGAACGACCTCCTTAGGGGAGGCAGGATTATGTACGCACCTCGTGTTTTCGTCAGCATGCTCGGCGCTTTGGCGGTCTTTGCGATTGCGACCTATTACCTAAACGGTTCTCTCGTCGATACGCTGACCGACACAGCAATCAGCGCGGTACTTTTGCAGATCGGCTACTTTGGCGGCGTGCTTTTCCTCGTCTGGAAAGAAAGCAAGGCGCGTAACGCCAAGGGGACTGCGGTGATGTCGCCGGCTCGCGACGACAAGGAAACGCTTGTCGTTACGCCGTTCAAAAGTTCCGAGCCTTTCAACCAGTGAAAGCACGCTTCCGGCACGTGACGCCCCGGGCCTCGTAATATCTTTTGAAGGTCTTTTGCATTGCCGTCGAAGCGGCGACGTCCTAACTGTTGCGCGAAACAACGGAGGGTACGACGTGGTTGAGACGGCTACGGCAAGCATATGCGTAATCATTGCCGCCAAGAACGCGGCCGATACGATCGGTATGGCGATCGCTTCGGCCTTGCGGGAAAAGCAAGTGGCCGAAGTCGTCGTGATCGACGACGGATCCACCGATGGAACGGCCGATGTCGCCAGGACTGCCGATGACGGCAGCAATCGCTTGAATGTCGTCTCGTTCGAGAAGAACAGGGGTCCGTCCGCCGCCCGCAACCATGCGATCGAGGTCTCCTCCGCGCCGCTGATCAGCATTCTCGATGCCGACGACTTCTTCTTCGAAGGCCGCTTCAGCCGGATGCTTGCGGAAGACGATTGGGATCTGGTGGCCGATAACATCGCTTTCGTGGAAGCCGAGACTGTCACGCGCGCGCCGCAGCAACTCGACCATTTCCCCGATCGTCCGCTGTTTCTTGACTTGGTGAGCTTTGTCGAGGGCAATATCTCGAAGCGCGGGGTGCGGCGCGGGGAAATCGGCTTCCTGAAGCCGGTCATGCGGCGTGCGTTTCTTGATGCTTACAAGCTGCGCTATCGCGAGGAGATGCGCCTCGGCGAGGACTACGATCTCTACGTCCGCGCGCTGGCTAACGGCGCACGCTACAAGGTGATCCATAGCTGCGGGTATGGCGCCGTCGTGCGAGGCAACTCCTTGAGCGGAAGCCACCGGACGGAAGATATCCGCAGGCTCTATGAAGCGGACCAGGCGATTCTGACCAATTGCAAGCTGTCTTCAGAAGCCGCCGCAGCCGTGCGCCGGCACGAGAGCCACGTTCGCGGCAAATACGAGCTTCGCCACTTCCTCGATGTGAAGAAGCAGTCCGGCGCCGGTGCAGCCCTGGGCTATGCCCTGACCCATCCCCTGGCCATCCCCGCAATCGCCGGCGGCATCTTCATGGACAAGACGGAACGCTTCCGCAGCCCCGGCGGCGTCGACATCGCGACCAAGGGAGCCGGTGGCCTCAGATATCTTTTGCCGTCGCCTGCGGAGTAAGCCTGTCTATTTCGAAAGTTTTCCGCCGGCGAGCTGAAGCACGCTCGTGAGCAAGGCCGGATCGCGCCAGGCCCATCGTGCCAGCAGCCGGAAGTCCGGCATCCGTCGCCTGCGCACAAGGCCGGCCTGGCTCCAGAGCGCCTGTTTCCGTGCCCGGCTCTTGTAGGCCTTGATCGTTTCGATTTCCTGCGGACGCTTGGAGAAACGGCTTTCGAGCCGGTCGAGCGCCATCCAGGTTATGAACTGCTGCTTGAGGAACTCCGGCGAGGCGTTGTCGACGCCGTGGAAAATGTTGATCCCCTCCCCGCGAAGCGCACCCGCCTCCCCGCAAAGAACGATCCGCCGCGCCGCGAGCATGCAGTCGCAGAAAAACAGAACGTCTTCCGCCGCGAGCCGAAGTGCCGCGTCGAAGCGAACCTTCTCGATCAGCGGCCGGCCGATGACCATGCATGACATGTGCAGGAAGGCCCAGTTCTTCAGCATCACGCCTGCAAGGTCCGGAATCTCGAGCAGCAGCGGATGGTCGGAAAGGCGCAACGCCTTTTCGCTCCTCTCCAGATCGGCGATCCCGAAATGGTAATCGAACTCTTCGCCGCCGTGGATTGACGCCCAGTAACAGTCGGCATCGAACTTCTGCAGGGCATCATGGGCATTTTGCAGATGCGCCGGCGTCCAGAGATCATCGGAATCCAGAAAGGCTGCGAAGCGCGTAGCGGCCGGAACGTTGTCCAGGCCGGTATTGCGCGCTCCGCCCGGGCCTGCATTCAGCTGCTTGACGATCGTAATCCGCGCCCGCTGGTCTTGGGTGAGCGGCTTCAATTCGTCTTCGGCCGCATAGGGTGACTGGTCATCGACAACGATCACATCGAAGTCCTGAAAGCTCTGCGCAAAGACCGAAGCCAATGCGCGGCGAAGGATGCCGTCTTCGCGCTGGTAGAAGGGGATGATGATCGTGAAGGTCGCCATTCTTTCTCCTGAAGGACCGTCCGGTGATCGAGCACATAGAGCCGAGAGCTGCACCGAACAAGTTGCTGCAGTGCGAAATGATGAAGGTCATTCGGGCCGAAATTTGTCAAAGCCCAATAGTTTGGCCTCGAGAGAGGCATGTGCTGAAAAGGCGCACCAAGGATATCAAAAATCACATTCTCGCCGCAATTCGGGACTGCGTGGCCCCGGAAACCGCTGACATCTTTCACCAAGCGCGAAAAACTTTTCTTGCACGCGTGCTCCAGGCCCGGCCCAATCCTGCTTTATTATCATATTCCGAAATACATTGTCGTATGGGGCGTTCAGCCGCTTCTCTAAGCCGGTGCGCGACAAAACCGGCTGCCGATGCGGAGCTTCCTCGGCTGTGTCAAGACGGGACACCCGATCATTTTTGCTGCAGCGCCATATTTTCTTCCGTGAAAACACTCTAGCTTTTGGATCGCGGGCTGGAGTCTGTCTCGTTGAAACGGCCGTAAGGGGAGGTGCGGCCGAATAGGGGTGACTGATAACGTGAACGTAGACACAAACATATCCTCTCGGATCAACCTGATGCGCATCGTGCTCATTTCGGGCATCGTGTTCGTCCATATACCATTTGATCCTGCCAACACGCCGTTCAACGGAAACTACGGTTTCTTCGACTGGCTGCGGGTGTTCCTGAGCGAAGCGCTCTTCCGTGTTGGGGTTCCCTGCCTCAGCGCCATTTCCGGCTATCTGCTGTTTCGTGGCGGCATGGAGGGGTTCGATTACTTGAAGACCGTGCGAACGAAGGCGCAAACCGTTTTCCTGCCATTTCTCCTCTGGAATACGGCATTCTTCATCGCCGTGCTGGCAATGCTGAGTGTCGGCATCGGCGATGGCTACGTCATCAGTCCTTGGACAGCATCGGTCCGTGGGCTTCTCAGCCAGCTGTTCGCGCTCGAGGATTTCCCGGCAAACATCCCGCTCTATTTCCTGCGCGACCTCTTCGTCTGCATCCTGCTTTCGCCGCTGCTTGCCTGGCTCATCCGTCGCGTTCCGCTGCTGACGCTGTCGGCGCTGCTGCTTCTCGCGCTCATTCCGGAATTGTCGCTCTACATCGTGATCAAGCGCTCGATTCTCTTCAGCTTCACGTTCGGCATCTATGCAAGCCTCTACAAGCTCGACATCAAGGCGCTTGATCGCTTCGCCCCGCTCGGCGTCGCGGTTCTCTTTATCGCCTCAGCGCTGCTTGCCACTGCGATCTACACGACCGGTCCATTGATGCCCTCGTGGGTCGAACTTTCCCGCAACGCCCTGGCGATCGGCGGAGCTGCGGGTTTCTGGATGTTGTCTGCCCTGCTCATCAAAACCCGTCTGGGCCAGCGTCTTTCGAAAACCGGGAGCCTGAGCTTCTGGATCTTCTGCGCCCATTATCCGCTGCTCGTCTTTCTTTGGATGGTCTGGGGAAAGATGGGGATCGATTTCTATCCGCTCTTCTTCTGCGGCTCGCTACTGGTTCTCTTCCCGGTGCTTGCGGTTTCCAACAACCTCGTCCGCAACACCGCTCCGCGTCTCTACGCCGTACTGACCGGTGGCCGGTCGAAGAAAGGGTCTTCGCCCGCTTCGCGCCGGGAAATCCCGGCAGAATTCATTCCACAGCAAAGGTGACACATGACGGCTAAAATCGCCCATGCGCGACTGCTTTGCCAAAGCTTGACAATCGGCGCCCTGTTTCTGGGCGCCCTTCCCGCCCATGCCCAGCAGGCAACGGGCAAATCCTTCGTCGACGATTTCGACAAGATCGATCGCAGCGTCTGGTTCGTATCCGACGGCTGGAACAATGGCGCTCACCAGAACTGCACCTGGTCGAAGAACGAGGTGAAAGCTGAGGGCGGCATGCTGGGCCTAGGCTTCACGGAGGGTAAGTCCAAGGACCGGAATTATCTCTGCGGCGAGATCCAGACGAAGAAGCGCTTCAGCTACGGCACCTATGAAGCGCGGATCAAGGCGGCAACCGGCCCGGGCCTGAACTCCGCCTTCTTCACCTATATCGGCCCGGCCGACAAACAGCAGCACGATGAAATCGATTTCGAAGTGCTTGGCAAGGACACGTCGACCGTTCAGCTGAACCAGTACATCAAGGCGAAGGGCGGTAACGAAAAGCTCGTGCCGGTCGGCCAGGCTGCCGACCAGGGTTTCAACGACTATGCCTTTGTCTGGGAGCCGGCCCGGCTTCGCTATTACCTGAACGGCAAACTCGTTCAGGAGGTCACCGATCCATCCAAGATCCCTCAGAGCCCGCAGAAGATTTTCTTCAGCCTCTGGGGATCGGACACGCTGGCGAACTGGATGGGCAAGTTTGCCTACACACAACCCACGACGATGGAAATCGACCGGTTCGCCTACACGGCGCCCGGCGATAAATGCCAGTTCCAGGGTTCGATCGCCTGCACGCTCAACTGAGCGTGCAGAACCTGCCAAGACACTGCACAGCACCAACCGAACGGACTCCGGTGAATTCCGGTCTACGCAAAGGAGTATTGATGCTTAAAGTCCTCTACCTGGCGCACGACCTTGCCGATCCGGCTGTGCGCCGCCGCGTGCTGATGCTGAGGGAGGGCGGCGCGGCGGTGACGCTGGCCGGCTTCCGGCGCGGTGAGAATGCCCTCGCCGCCGTCGATGGCCTTACGCCGATCGAGCTCGGGCGGACCGCCGACAGCAGATTCGGCCAGCGCATGGCCGCCGTCGCAAAGGCCGTTGCCGGACTGCGCCGCCTGCTCAGGGGCGTCGAGCGCCCTCACGTGATTATCGGGCGCAATCTGGAATCGCTCGCCGTCGCTGACCGCGCAAGCCGGCTCTTCGGCGGCGTGCCCGTCGTTTACGAATGCCTCGACATCCATCGCCTTCTCGTGAGCGACGGTGTAGCCGGCAAGGCCATCCGCCGTGCGGAAGCCCATTTCGGACGCGACGCCAAACTGATCCTGACCAGTTCGCCGGCCTTTATCGCCAACTACTTCGTTCCGCGCTCTGCTCTCAAGGCGCCGATCATGCTTGTCGAAAACAAGGTGCTCGCGCTGGACGGGATGCCGGAAGCCAAGCCGTTCCGCTTGCCGCCGCAGGACGGCGAGCCCTGGAAGATCGGTTGGTTCGGGGCGCTCCGTTGCCGCAAGTCACTAAAACTGCTTGCCGATTTCTCCCGCTGCATGGATGGTCGCGTCAACATCGTGCTGCGCGGCCGGCCCGCCTATTCCGAGTTCGAGGATTTCGACACCTTTGTCGCCAACGAGCCCTATCTGAGCTTCGAGGGGCCGTACAAGAACCCGGAAGATCTCTCAGCGATCTACGGCGACGTCCATTTCTCCTGGGCCATCGACTTCTTCGAGGAGGGTCTCAATTCCAACTGGCTGCTTCCCAACCGGCTCTACGAAGGCTGCCTTTACGCAAGCGTGCCGATCACGCTCGCCGGCACCGAAACAGCCCGCTTCCTCTCCGCCAAGGACATTGGCCTGACGCTGCACGACGCCTCTCCTGAAAGCCTCGAGGCGCTCTTCGACGGCCTCACCGGCGAACGTTACGGCGCCCTTGCGGCGGCCGTCGCAGCCGAGGATCGCAGAAGCTGGTTCGCCGATCGCAGCGATTGCCGCGCCTTGGTCGATAACTTGTCCCGCCTTGTATCCTCCGCCGCAGAGGCGTCCACCGCTTCCTATGCTCCCGCAACCGCAGCTCAAGAGGGTTTGACTGCAATGAAGACTGATGTTTGTTCCAGCGTCGCCAGCCTTATCGTCATCCCCTGCCTGAATGAAGAAAAGCACATTGGCCCCCTGATCGAGAGACTGGGGCCGGCCCTCGATCAATTGAATGCCCGCATCGTCGTCGCCGACGGCGGCAGCACCGACGGCACCCGTGACATCGTCGCGCGGATCAGCGAAGCCGACCCCCGCGTCATCCTTCTCGACAACCCCCGCCGGATTCAAAGCGCGGCCGTCAACCTGGCGGTCAAAACCTTTGGACGCGACTACGAATACCTGATCCGGATCGACGCCCACGGCGACTATCCGGAGGATTATTGCCAGCGGCTTGTCGAAGAAGCCGAGCTGGTCCAGGCGGATTCGGTCGTCGTCGCGATGGAGACGATTGGACACGGCATTTTCCAGAAGGCAACGGCCTTCGCGCAGAACTCCAAGCTTGGCAATGGCGGCTCCAAGCACCGCGAGGGTGCCAAGGGCCATTGGGCCGATCATGGCCACCATGCGCTGATGCGCATCGCAGCCTTCGAGTCCGTCGGCGGATACGATGAGACATTTAGCCATAATGAGGACGCGGAACTGGATTACCGCCTGAAAAAGGCTGGGTTCGGTATCTGGATGACCGACAAGACGCGGATGATCTATTACCCAAGATCAACGGTCCGGACGCTTTTCCGCCAATATCTTGGCTATGGTCGGGGCCGCGCGAAGAACATCCTCAAGCACGGCAGCATGCCGAAGCTTCGTCAGATGTTGCCGCTTGCCGTAGTGCCGCTGTTTATCGGCGCGTTCCTGGCCGTGCTGAATTGGATCGCCGTCATACCATTCAGCCTCTGGGCGGTCGCCTGCGTCGGCTACGGCTTCTGGATGGCCGTCGGCCAGCGCAACCCGTACGGCCCGCTTGCCGCACTCTCGGCCATGGTGATGCATTTCGCCTGGTCGGCAGGTTTTTGGATGGAGCTTCTAAGCTTCCGCAACCGCAAGGCTTCCTGATGAAGGACCAACGCATGCAGATCGATATCGGCGTTTGCACCTATCGCCGCGCCTCATTGGATGAGGCGCTGCTTTCGCTTGCCGGTCTTGCGGTTCCCGAAAACGTAAAACTGCGCATCATCGTTGCCGACAATGACGCGACGCCGAGCGCACGAGAGCGCGTTGACGCTCTCCGCTCAAGGGTCCCGCACGTAATCGCCTATGTGCACTGCCCGGCGTCAAACATTTCGATCGCCCGCAATGCCTGTCTCGAAAACGCGACCGGCGACTTCCTGGCCTTCATCGACGATGACGAGGATGCCTCGGAAAACTGGCTTGTCGAATTGCTGAGTGCGGCTGAGAAGACGGAAGCAGACGCCGTCCTTGGACCGGTCCGCAGCGTCTACTCCCAGACGGCGCCAAGCTGGATGCGGGAAGGCGATTTTCATTCGACCCTGCCGGTCTGGGTCGGCGGCGAAATCCGCACCGGCTACACCTGCAATGTGCTGCTTCGCCTCGGCTCGCCGCATGTCAAGAACCGCCGCTTCAACCTGGCACTCGGAAAGACGGGCGGCGAAGACACCGAGTTCTTCAGCCACATGCACCGGGATGGCGGGCGCATTGCCTATGCCCCCGAAGCGCACGTCTATGAATCGGTACCGGAAAACCGGGCGGAGCTTTCGTGGCTTGCGAAGCGCCGCTTCCGCTTCGGCCAGACGCACGGCCGGCTGCTGCAGGAGAAGCACAAGGGCCTCAACCGTCTGAAGCAGATCGGTCTTGCGACGGCAAAGGCCGGTTATTGCCTCGGCGTCGCCTTCGTCTGCATCCTCGTTCCGGTCCCGCGTTATCGCTACGCGCTTCGCGGCATGATGCACCTCGGTGTCGTCAGCGGCCTGCTAGGTGTGCGCGAGATCCGCCAATACGGCGCGGCGGAGGGGACTGCATGACGAAAGCGCCGCCGGACATCAGCTTCATCATGGCTGCCTACAATGCAGCCGAAACGCTCGCGAAAGCGATCGACAGTGCGCTGGCGCAGACCGGCGTGACCGTCGAGGTCATCGTTGCTGACGACTGCTCGACCGATGAAACCGGCGAGGTGGCGCGAGGTTACGCGGATAAAAACGTCCGGCTGCTGACGCTTGAGAAGAATGGCGGGCCGGCCGTAGCACGCAATGCCGCCATAGCCACGGCGAGCGGCCGCTGGATTGCCGTGCTCGATTCCGACGACACCATCGAGCCGGGCCGGCTTGCGCGACTGATCGCCCTTGCCGAAGGCTCAGGTGCACAGATTGCGGTCGATAATCTTCGGGTGATCCGCGCCGATGGCTCGCCCCCGGAAACGATGTTTGCCGAAAGCGCTCTGGCGGCCATGCCGGAATTGACGCTGCCCGACTTCATTCGCTCCAACGCGCTTTTCGAAACGACACATAATTTTGGTTATCTGAAGCCTGTTTTCGAGCGCACCTTCATCGAGAAGCATGCGCTACGCTTCGACGAGAACCTGCGGATCGGCGAGGATTATGTTTTCCTCGCTTCGGCGCTGGCGCTCGGTGCGCGCTGCGTCATCGAGCCGATCCCCGGCTATAACTACAATATCCGCGAGGGCTCCATCTCGCGGGTGCTGGAACTCCGGCATATCGAGGCGATGGTGGAGGGAGACAGGGTCTTTCTCGGGAAACACACCCTCGATGCGGATGCCATGGCTGCACAGAAATTCCGGGCACAGAGTCTGCGACGGGCGGCGTCGTTCCTGATCCTGGTGGAAAACATCAAAAACAGATCGATCTCCGGCGCGATCAGGGTGGCATGGCGCGATCCTGCTGCCCTTCGCCACCTCAAGATGCCGATCGCCGCACGCCTCAACAGAATGGCGGCGGCATTCCGCAATCTCGCCGGACAAAAGACAGACATTCCAACGTTCGGCGGCGCACCGCGTTCGCCCAAAGGATGAGCTCATGAATCAACGAAACCTGACCCTGCACAGCGCCGTACCGAAAGCGGGCGACGATTCCGACAGCTTCATCGATATCGATCGGCTGATCGCGATCCTCTTGCGCCGCAAAGGCTCGATCGTGCTTTGCGTCGTTGCGTTCGTGGCTCTCGCTGCCGTCTATCTGTTTCTTGCGACACCCGTCTATACGTCGATGACGCAAATCCTGCTCGACGACAGCATGACCAAATATGCCGAGGATCAGCCGCCGGCCGCCAACGCCCAGCAGATGGATACGCAGATCGCCAGTGCCGTCGAAATTCTGAAATCGAGCGAACTCGCGCTGCGGGTCGTCGACTCTCAGAAGCTCGCGGATAACGACACAGTCCTCGACGCCGGCCAGTCGCCGGTCGACCTCGTGAAGTCCGGCATAAAGCTTATTGCCAGTGCCCTGACACCGGGCGGCCCGCCGGTCTCCGAAGCAGATGCCCTTAACGGCCGCCGCCAGAAAGCCGCAGCCATGCTGCAGCAGGCACTGGGGGTGGAGCGCGTTTCCCGCAGCTCCGTTATCGCGGTCTCCTATCGCTCGACCGATAGGATGCTGGCTGCAAGGATCACCAAGGCATATGCCGACGCTTATCTGAACGACCAGCTCAACGCGAATTTCGACGCAACCGAACGCGCCTCGGTCTGGTTGCAGGAACGCCTTACCGATCTCCGCAACCGTTCGCAGCAGGCGGCGCTCGACGTCGCGAATTTCAAGGCCGCGAATGGCCTGACTTCGGCAAACGGCGAGCTTATGTCTGACCAGCAGCTTGCCGACCTCAACAAGCAGCTCATCGTCGCACAGGCCGATACCGCAAGCGCCTCGGCTCGCTACAACCAGTTCAAGTCGATCGTCGATCAAGGCCCGGAAGCGGCGGTCAACAACGCCGCAATCTCCTCCGGCCAAACGGATAACTCCGTCATCCAGGACCTTCGCACGCGTTATCTGTCGGTCAGCCGCCGCGAGCAGGAGATCACCACCAACTACGGCGCCGACCATCCGCAAGCGGTGCAGCTTCGCGGTGAGAAGGAAGACCTGACACGTCAGATCTTCCAGGAACTCAAGCAGCTCACCTCCAGCTATCGCAACGAGTTTGAGGTTGCTCAATCGCGTGAACAGTCGCTGCGCGAAAACATCCGGCATCTGACCGGCAAAAATTCGGAATCGGACAAGTCGATCGTACAGCTCAACGATCTCGAGCAGCGGGCAACCGCCTTGAAGACACTCTACGAATCCTATCTCGGCCGTTACGAAGAGGCTTCGCAGCAGCAGTCCTTCCCCATCGCGAAGGCACGCGTGATTTCCGAAGCGGGTATCCCCACGTCGCCGTCGAGCCCGAAGAAAACGATGACGCTCGGTCTCGCCATCGTTCTCGGCCTGATGGCCGGCGGTGCGCTGACCGCGTTCCAGGAATTCCGCGAACGCTTCTTCCGTGTCGAGGGCGATGTGCGCAGCATCTTGGGCCTGAAGTTCCTCGGCTATCTGCCGCTGGTCGGAAAGCCGCCGCGCGAACGCAAGGTCTTCCAGCCGCGTAAGGATCCGCTCCCTCAGACCGCCGAGGCACCGGATGATGGCGCAAGCTTCGAACGCATCATGCGTATTGTTCTCGAAGCGCCCCGCTCGGTCTTTGCCGAAACGCTGCGCAATGCCAAGCTTGCGAGCGACGTCATGTTCCAGGGCAAGAGCGATCGTGTCATCGGCGTCGTCTCCGCCCTGCCCGGCGAAGGCAAGTCGACCACAGCGGCGAACTTCGCAGCCCTGCTCGCGTCCAGCGGCAAGCGCACTTTGCTGATCGACGCCGACCTTCGCAATCCAGGCCTGACGCAGATGCTGAAGTCACCGCCGCAGCAGGGTCTTGTGGAAGCAGTCCTCGGTGAGGTGCCGTGGGCAAGCGCCGTCAAGGTCGACAGTCGCACCAAGCTTGCGATCCTGCCGGTCGTCACGAACGACCACCTGATGCACACCAGCGAACTTCTTGCCTCGCAAGGCATGTTCAACCTGATGGAAAATGCCCGGAAGATGTTCGACTACATTGTAGTCGACCTTGCGCCGCTCGGCCCGGTCGTCGACGCCAAGGCCTTTGCACCGCAGGTGGATGGCTTCCTGTTCGTGACCGAATGGGGCCAGACACCGACGAGCATCGTCCGCGACATCGTGAATGCCGAACCGCAGATCAAGCAG
Organism: Rhizobium sp. SVR5-2C; assembly: GCF_056755115.1. Lineage (NCBI taxonomy): Bacteria > Pseudomonadati > Pseudomonadota > Alphaproteobacteria > Hyphomicrobiales > Rhizobiaceae > Rhizobium > Rhizobium sp. SVR5-2C. Next base: position 41,470 of record NZ_JBNDHT010000026.1, read on the forward strand.
AAGATCCTCGGCGTCATCCTCAACAAGACGGATATGGCCGAACTCGGCAAGTTCAGCAATTTCGGCGGCACGGAACGCTACCACCACAAATATGTCAGCTACTACACGGAAGAAGTTCCGCAGAAGCGCCAGGCTGCTGAGGCCTGATCAGGTCGAAAAGAGGTGAACCCGTCCCCGCCACAGGCGGGCGACGGTCAGCCTTCCGCTTTTGAATGCACGCGTATCAAGATTGAGCCGCTTCGGCTGCACCTCCGGTTCGTCACCCGGCGTATGGCCATGAACGACGAGCTTCGGTAGCAAGCTGCTGCTGTTGAAGAAGCGGTCGCGGATGAAGACGAGATCCTCGTCCGTCTGTTCGGAGAGCGTGAAGGCGGGGTCGATCCCGGCATGCACGAACAACGCGTCCTGCGTATCGACCAGGATCGGCATTGCCCGCATGAAATCGATATGCTGGCGCGGCAACGACTGCCGGATGAAGCCGTCGAGTTTCGCAGCCGTCGGAAAGATCAGCGGCAGATGCTCGGCATCGAGACCGTAGGAGCGCAGCAGCGCGTCGGCGCCCATGCGCATCCATTCGGAAAATGAAAGATTCCCGTCGATATAGTCGAGCATCATCATTTCATGATTGCCGGTCAGACAGATGCGGTCGAAATTCTCCGGCGGCGGCGACATCAGATGCGAGATCACCTGCGCCGACGAGGGACCGCGATCAATGTAGTCGCCAAGTGCGATGATGAGCTTGCGGCCCGGCAGACGCGCCGCATCCTTGACAATCGTGTGTTCGGCCATCTGCAGCAGGTCATGACGCCCGTGAATGTCCCCGATGGCATAAATAGGCATATCGCCGCAATCGAGCTGAAGGCGTTGCCGGGCAGACGATAGCATTATGGGAAACCTCTTGGCGGGTACTGACGCATGAGCCATAATCAATTCCGCGCACGGCTGAAAGCTGCTGCGGTGCGAAATGCCAGGTTTGTGAGGAGTTGAGCGTGGCCTTTCCTCTTAACCTGGTAAGAAAATTCAAACCATACTAATTTTGTAGAAAAGCCGGCCTTATCATTCCGGCGGCAATCCTCCACTCCTGTCATCTCTGAACACGAGACCGACCGATGGGAACCGTATCGCAATTTCACGACCGTACGAGGCCGGTTGCACAGCGCATCGAAAGCGAGGAAGAGGCGATCAATACGGCCCGCAGCCTTGCCGCCGCCTTTCAACAGCAAGCGAGCGAGCGGGACATCAACCGCATCCTGCCTTACCAGGAAATCGATGCGCTCTCGCAATCCGGCCTTGCCGCCCTCTCCGTCCCTGCCGAATATGAGGGGCTGGACGTCACCAATTCGCTGCTCGCCGAAATCGTTGCGATTATCGCCGAAGGCGACCCCTCGATCGGTGAATTTCTCGAAGTCCACTTTACCGTGCTCGAAGGGTTGCGGCAGCACGCGAGCGAAGAGCTGAAGCGCTTGCTTTTCGCTCGCGTACTTGCCGGCGATCGCCTTGCAGCGGCTTCATTTCCAGACACCGCAGCAACCAGCGCCAATGATCTCGGACACCGACTGAACGGTCGCAGCACATCTTCTCCTGCCGTCCTCTTCGTCGATTGGATCGCGATCCGAAGTGATCAGAGCACGCTCTACGTGCCACGCGACAGCGACGGCCTTCAACTGGTCGATGATTGGGACGGCTTTGGCCAGCGCACCAATGGCACGGCCGCGATCGTTGCCAACGAGGTGCATGTCAATGCGGATGCGATCGCTCCTGCTGCGAAAACACCCTCGGCGATCGGCGAACTGCTGCATGCCGCTGTCGATCTGGGGATCGCGCGCGCGGTTCTTTCGTCGGGTGTCAGCACCACGCAGGAAAGTGACGTCGGCAAACTGGCGATCAGCGCAGAGGCTGCATCCGCTCTTCTCGAAAGGGCCGGCCGCCAGCTCGACATGGCCCAGATCAACATCGTTGGCCAGGCTGCCGAAGATGCCTACTTCTCCGCGACCGCCGCGCGGGCCGTAGCGAGCGAACTAGCGTTGAATGCCTCAAGCCTGGTTTTCGAACTGGCCGGGAAAAATACCGCGAGCATCGGCCTCAACCTCGATCGTCACTGGCGAAACGCTCGCATCCGAGCTTTGGGAACCCCACTCGATGTCCTTCATCGCCGCGCCGCGACCCACCACTTGCGGAAGAATCGCTGATCAACTCGCGGCGGAAACCGGGACCTTTTCGTCGTCGTGGCCTTCAACTTTGCCGCCCTTTGCGACGAATTGTTCGAGCGTCATGCTGTCGAGAATATCGGCGATCGCATCCCGCACCTCGGTCATCGACCTGCGGACGTGGCAGGTTTCCGGATCCGAACAGTCGTCGCAGGCTTCGTATGCCGTACGGCTGGCGCAGCGAATGGGAGCAAGCGGGCCATCGAGCGTGCGGATGACATGACCGATGCGAATTTCCGATGCGGGCCGCGACAGCGAATATCCGCCGCCAGGCCCTTTCTTCGAGCGCAGGATGCCGACATTGCGCAGTTCCAGAAGGATCGCGTCGAGAAACTTTTTGGGGATATTGTTGCGCGCGGCGACATCGTTGATGAAGGCGGTTTCACCTGGAGCGAGACGCGCCAGATCGACCAGTGCCTTCAATCCATATTTGCCTTTTTTTGTTAACATTATCGACTGCCCTACAGGGCTCCGCGCGCCCTGCTGTCCTCTAATATGCAAATAGCGCCGAAAGCACGAATGAGCAAGAAATACCTAGGATTTATATAGCTTAAGTCCGCCTTTTTGGCTCTCCTCAAAAATCGGAGTCTTGTGTTACAACCCAAGAGTTCGTGATCGCTTCAACAAGGATTGAAAATAAGCGATGGAAACGCTTGCGAATCTTGAGTCCTTCGTGCGCAGCGCCGAACTCGGCAGCTTCTCGGCTGCGGCGCGCCGGCTGACGATTACACCGGCCGCGGTCAGCCGGAATGTCGCAACACTCGAAACCAATATCGGCGTCCGGCTTTTCCAGCGCAGCACTCGCAAACTGACATTGACGGAAGCCGGCGAGCGCTTCCTTTTTGCAATCCGCGACCACCTGGAGCGTCTGCAGGATGCGATCGCGGATATTTCCACAGATCGTGGTGAGCCTTCCGGCATCCTGAAGGTTAGCCTGAGCCCGACTTTTGGTATCGCTTATCTTTTGCCGCTGCTGCCGGACTTCATCGCGCGTTATCCTCACATCCGGCCGGAATGGACCTTCGAGAACCGTCCGGTCGATCTGATCGCGGAAGGTTATGACGCGGCGATCGGCGGCGGCTTCGAGCTGACGCCGGGCGTTATCGCCCGCACGCTTGCCCCCGCGCATCTGATCGCAGTCGCCTCCCCCTCCTACATGCAGAGCCGCACGCCACCTGCCGATCCAGCCGGCTTGGCGGGCCTCGACGGCATCGTGATGCGCTCGATGCATACCGGCCGTATTCGCCGCTGGCTGATGCGCAATGCCGCCGGCGAGGAGGTGGCGGCCGAGCTTCAGGAAAAGATCGTCGTCAACGATCCGGCTGCCATGTGCCGCGCCGCGGTGCTCGGTCTCGGCGTGACGTTGATCGCTAAACCTGACGCGCTGCCCTACCTCGACAGCGGCGAGCTCGTCCGTCTCGTTCCGCACTGGTACGCCGATGCCGGGCCAATCTCGCTTTACTACGCGACCCGTTCGCTCCTGCCCGCAAAGACCCGCGCTTTCGTGGATTTCGTTACCGAGGAGTTCCGAAAGAGAAAGTTAGCCGCCCGCTTTGCCGGCAGCCCGGATTGAGGCCTCAACGGCGCCGCGATCGTATCAGTGGTGCTGGTGCGCCTATCCGCCGCAAGCGCCATTTCAGAGCGGAATTCGCTTGGGATTCTCGATCTCGTCAACTAGGAAAACCGACGCCACGGCATCGGTCCTGTCGCGCTCGATCTCGGTATTCCAGGCAGCGAAGGCCGCGACCGTACTCGGGGCAAGGCGATTTGACTACACGCCGCGGAATAAATCCGATCCGCGAATGTCTACCATTTCCGATGGTCATATTCGCGGCCGCCGGAATACCGGGGCGTTCATCGCATGTCCCAACCTCAACCGAAAGGCACATCCCAATGCCACGACTTACCCGCCTTCTCTCCTATGCCGCAATCGCGAGCGCGGTGCTTGCGGGCCAGGCTTTCGCCCACGCGCACCTGACGTCCTCCGTACCGGCCGACAACGCTTCCGTTGCAGCACCGAGCGAGATTGACCTGATCTTCACCGAGGGGCTAAACCTCAAATTCTCAGGCATCAAGGTGACCGGGCCTGACCAGCAGGATGTCAAGCTTGGCGACAGTAAGTTGATGGACGGCGACAAGACATTGATGGTACCCATCTCCGACCCGCTGAAGCCCGGCGCTTACATCGTCGACTGGCACGTGCTTTCGACCGACGGCCACAAGACCAGCGGCTCCTACAACTTCACCGTCAAGCCGTGATCGGTCCCGGCGCCGCGCTCATCCTTTGCCGGTTTCTCTTCGACGCTGCCACGCTCTTGCTGTGGGGCACCAGTGTCTATTTGTGCACGCTCGTGCCGAGCGGTTTGCGGTCGAACGTTTGGGCGCGCCTTTATCCATTCCGAACAACCGCTATCGTGTGCGTGACGATCGCGACCGCCGCCACACTTCCGTTGCGTGCCGCCACGATCGGAGAAGGCTGGCAGGACGCGATCAGCTTCGAGATGCTGGCCAGCGTCGCATCGGAGACGACCGTCGGAACCGCTTGGGTGTGCCAGGTGGTCGCTACTTTGCTGCTTCTTGCCACGGGCGCCCTGCCGCCTCGCCACCGACTTTCTGCAACTGCAGCGACGTGCGCCTTGCTCCTCTGCAGTCAAGCGGTGACGGGGCATGCTGCCATGAACGAAGGCTGGCTGCGAACCCTTCATCAGGCAAATGACATCGTCCACATACTTGCCGGAGGAGCCTGGCTCGGCGCGCTGCTGCCTTTGCTCATCATCCTGCGGCCGTCGGCCGACCCTTCAAAGAGACAAGAGGCCAGAACGGCGCTCATCCGCTTCTCGACAGCCGGGCATGTCGCCGTGACTATCGTCGTCCTCTCGGGGGTCGCCAACATGCTTCTAATTCTTGGCCGCCTACCCACTGACTGGACCATCGACTATCAGCGGCTGCTGGCAATCAAAATCGGGCTGGTCGCCATGATGACGCTGACGGCGATTTTGAACCGCTACGTGTTCGTGCCTCGATTGGCACGCAGATCCCGTTCCACTTCGGCATTAACCGTCGGGACCGCAGCCGAGATTATCCTCGGACTGTTCGTCATCGGCCTCGTCGCGTGGTTCGGCATGCTTGAGCCATATCCGTAACTCAGCCCGCGTCGGCCAAAATTGTTCCGGTTAAAGCTTTCATGTATATTAGCAACTTGTCCGCCTCCGCATTCCTTGACTGAACTTGCCCAGGCGGCTTGGCGATCCCCGACCGAGGGTTCCGGCATGGTTGCACATCGTCGAATGACGAGCCTAGTGAGCACCCTGCTGTTGGCGCTGTGCTGTCTTGCAGCAGGCGGGTGGCGGGTGATGGCCACGGAGCCAGCGGCTCCGGTCCAGGATGTGGTGCGCCGCAGTGAGTTCGAACGGCAACTGATTAGCCGAAGATACACCTACGAGCTTTTGGATGCCGCGCTGGAACGCAGCGTTGCCCGCTACGGGCCGTACCGAGTCGAACCTGCCATGACGGAGCTGAGCACCGCCAGGCTCAGGCGCGAGGCCGTGAAAGGTGATCTGATCAATCTCGTGGTCCTCGAACCGCTGAACGAGGACTTGATCCCGATCGATATCCCGCTGGACAAGGGTCTTTTTGGCTATCGCATCGCCTCTATCCGCGCCAGCGATCAGGGCCGGGTGGCAAAGGTGCGAGATATCGCCGACCTCAGGCAATTACGGATCGGGGCGTCAGGCGAGACGACGGCGGCGATATTTCGCCACAACGGCATGGAGGTCGTGACTGCCACAGATCCCAAGTTGCTGATGCTAATGCTGGAACGCGGACGCTTCGACCTGATTCCACGCGGTGCAACCGTGGTTGCTGCAATACATGATGAAGATGCAAAGGCTTACCCGAACCTGGCGACCGACCAGCATCTGCTCATACACTTCCCTTACGCGCAGTACGCCTATGTTTCGAAGTCCGCACCGCGCTTGGCGGAACGAATCCGCTACGGGCTACAGGAAATGCAAAAGGATGGCAGCTTTGACCGTTATTTCGAAAAGTACTTTGCCCGGACGATTGCCGAGTTTCGCTTCTCACAGCGAACGGTCATCGAGCTCGAGAACCCTTCCCTGCCGGGCTGGGCAAAGATTCCTCGCCTTGAGTGGCGCTCAAGTGATAGCGTACAAAATCGTTGACGTGGACGATCATCTTCATCGGTTACAGCAAGGGAAACAGGGCCATACTGTCAGAGGCCGGACTGATCCCGGCCCAGCGGCGGTCGTTACTCGGCGTGCGAGGGAAGAATGCGGCTATCTTCAGTCTGCCACCGTTGGAACCAGGGGCACTAAGCGCGCCACGAAATAGCGTTTGACCTTTTGGGCGTCGGCGATTGAGCCGCTGGAGCGAAGGATGGTGAGCGCTTGAAACGGTATTCGGGTGTCCTCGGAGCACTTGCAGCCCATACGCGCGGACGTTTGGCGGTGCCCGCCAGCATACGCCACAGCCTGGGGCTGCGCCTTCTGATCAGCGTCCTCCTCTTTAGCGTGTCCATCACGCTCATCTTGACGCTGCTTCAGCTCTATATCGATTACCGGCGCGATGTTTCGGCCCTCGAGTCACGGCTTGAGCAGATCAGCAATAGCTATCTCGGCAGCCTGGCTGAAAGTCTCTGGACCTTGGACCAAACGCAGCTGCGGCTGCAACTCACCGGAATTCTCCAGCTTCCTGATATCAGCGCCGTGGAGGTCCGCGAGACTACCGCGACCGGAAATCCGTTTACCGTGCAGGTTGGAGCGAAATCATCCGATTCATCCGTCATCGCACAGGAATATCCGCTACGCCGCAATGTGGAGGGACAGGAGAAAACGATCGGCACACTTCATATCGAAGCCACGCTTGCCGGCATATATCGTATGCTGCTGAATAGAGCATGGACAATCTTCCTTGGGCAGGCAGCAACAATATTACTGCTATCATTGTTCATCATTTACATTTTTCATTATCTCATCACGCGTCATCTGTTTGCTATCGCGAACTTTGTTAGCACCTACTGCATCAGTGATCCGCCGCCGCATTTACGGCTGCGGCGGCGTCCCCCTCGGCACGAGGACGAACTGGAGCGGCTGGTGACCGCCTTCAATCTGCTGTCCGACGACCTTCAGACAGCCTATCACGGTCTTTGTAATGCCAATGTTCAGCTTGCCCGAGACGTTGCAGTCCGCAGCGAAATAGAGGCCGTCCTGCGGGAGAGGGAGGCCCGTATCCGGCGCTTGGTCGAAGCCAATATCATCGGCATTTTCATCTGGGACTTCGAAGGCCGGATAATCGAGGCCAATGACGCCTTTCTCCAGATTGTGGGCTACCAGCGTGAAGATCTTGTCGCCGGGCGCTTGAGCTGGGCCGACTTGACACCGCCGGACTGGCACGGGCGCGATGTCCAGTGGTTACAAGAGCACAAACTGACCGGAAGCCGGCCACCGATCGAGAAGGAGTACTTTCGAAAGGACGGCAGCCGCGTGCCGGTGATGATCGGCGCGGCAACCTTTGAAGAAAGCGATAATCAAGGCGTCGCCTTCGTGATTGATCTGACGGAGCGCAAGCAGGCGGAAGAGGCGCTGCGTGAGAGCGAGGAGCAATGGAGAGCGGTCTTCGAGAACAATCCGACGATGTACTTCATGATCGACGACACAGGCACCATCCTGTCCGTCAATCCCTTTGGCGCAGAACAGCTTGGATACACCGTCGACGAATTGATCGGCCGCCCCGTACGGGACATCTTCCACGAGGAAGACCGGGACGCCGTCCAGAGGAATGCGGCCGCTTGTCTCGAACATCTTGGCCGGGCCATGAGCTGGGAACTGCGCAAGATCCGCAAGGACGGCTCGATGCTCTGCGTCCGCGAGACGGCCCGGGCGATGGTGGTGAAGAAGCGCACCGTGCTCCTGATCGTCTGTGAGGACATCACCGAACGCAAACGCGCCGAAGAGGCGGCCCGGCGGAGTGAAGAAGAGCTTCGTCAGGTCATCGAGACTGTGCCCGCTATGGTTTGGACCGCCTTGCCCGATGGCCACGTCGATTTCATCAATCGGCGGTGGCGGGAGTTCACAGGCTTGTCCCTCGATGAAACCCTGGGATGGAGCTGGGAAGCAGAAGCCCCATTTCACCCGGAAGACATCGAAGCTTACCTCGCAAACTGGCATGCATCTCTGGCCACGGGCCAGCCTTTCGAAGCCGAGATGCGCATCCGCCGCGCGGCTGATGGCGAATATCGCTTGCTGTTTGAAAGCGCCGTGCCACTCAGGGATGAAGGGGGCAATATCCTTAAATGGTACGGATTCCTCGTCGACATCGAAGACCGCAGGCGGACCGAGGAGGCATTGCAGAAGGCGCAGGCGGAACTCGCGCATGTAGCGCGGGTGACGACGATGGGAGCGCTGACCTCGTCCATCGCGCACGAGGTCAACCAGCCGCTGGGAGCCATCGTCACCAATGCCAATGCGGCCCTACGCTGGCTTGCCAGCCAGCCCTCCAACATCGGCGAAGCCAGGGAAGCGCTTGGGCGCATCGTCCGGGACGGTCACCGCGCCGGCGAGGTGATCGGGCGGGTGCGCTCGCTGCTCAGGAAGACGGAAACAGCCACGACGCGCGTGGAACTGAATGCCCTCATCGAGGATACGGTAGGTCTGCTTCAAGGCGAACTGCGCCGCCAGCGCATCCTGCTGCACACCGAGCTGGCGGAAGACTTGCCGCCGGTGGCGGGGGATCGCGTGCAGTTGCAGCAGGTGATCCTCAACCTGATGATGAACGGCATCGAGGCAATGAGCGGGGTGACGGACCGGCCGCGCGAGCTGCTGATCACCTCCCGGCTTGAGGCATCCGCGGCGGTGCTCGTCGCCGTCAGGGATACCGGCACCGGGCTCGACCCGCAAAGTGCGGAGCTGTTCGTGCCGTTCTACACGACGAAGGCGGAGGGACTTGGACTTGGCCTGTCGATCTGCCGGCTGATCATAGAGGCCCATGGAGGGCGGTTGTGGGCAAGCGCGAATGAGCCTCACGGGGCGGTATTTCAGTTCACCCTGCCTTCGGAACGGGAGGAGTTCAGCAGCTGACGACAGCTTGCTGAAGGCGCTTTATTCGTCGGAGCATGGCCGGGCTGTACGACTGGGGTGCCTTCCTCTCAAGTCATAAATCGATCTCTCCGTCGTCGCTACCAGGCGGCAGCGCGGAACGGATGCAATCAAGGAGATCCTGCTCGCCAAAGGGTTTTGTCAGATAGCCGACGATACCCGGGCCGAACCCCCGCGCGCGCGCATTTTCGTCCGGATAGGCGGTAATCAGAACGGTCGGAATATTCTTGCCCAGCGCAACGAGGTGGCGGTGCAGATCAAGCCCGCTCAGTCCGGGCATATGGATATCCGTGACCAGACAAGCGGTGCGATTGAGATCGGGAAACCTCAGAAAATCGTCCGCGGATGAAAAGGCCTCGGCGTCAAATCCCAGCGATCTCATGAGTCCTTCGATAGCCTCGCGCATCGACACGTCGTCATCGACGATCGCAATCAGAGGCTTGACGGTTGGCACTGCCGCCTCCCCAAAATTCGCCGTTTGGTGTTGTGAAGCATTCTAGCGTTGTAGCGTCTGCGACAACATACAACAGCGTGCAGTGACGACAAAGTCATCGGAGCCTATACGATGGTATAGGTTGTTTAACGCCGGCACCATCACAACGAGGAGGCGCAAAGCGGCTGACCCGGCGGACTGGTCACATCGCATTTGCCCTTGTGGCTTAAGTAATTAGGGGGCATTCTAGCGTGCCGGAACTCGGGAGGGAGAGAGGGGGAGTGTTCTGTTCACCTTGGCGTTATAGCGTTTCGAGTCCGCCTCGGCCTGCTGCCATAATGGGCGCAGATAGCGCGCGACGAGAGCTCGCTCAGCTTTGGGAGCGCTCACGATGACCGAGGCGCCAGCAACCGTTATTGTCATCGATGACGATCCGGCGATCCGCGAGGCGCTCGGCAGTCTCCTTCGATCCGTCGGTTTTGACGTGAAGCTCCTCGCCTCGGTGGGCGATTTCCTCAATTCTGGGCGGCCAGCCGGGCCGACCTGCCTCGTGCTTGATGTCCGGCTACCAGGGCAAAGCGGCCTTGATTTTCAACGGCAGCTGTCGCAGGCGAACATGCAGCTCCCGATCGTCTTCATCACTGGGCATGGCGACATTCCGATGTCCGTCCAGGCAATGAAGGAGGGCGCGATCGAGTTCCTGACGAAACCGTTCCGCGATCAGGATTTGCTCGATGCCGTTTACGTCGGCCTGGCGCGCGACCGCGTATGGCTTGAAAATGAAAAGGCACTGGAGACGTTGCGCGTGCGGTTCGATAGCTTGACCCCGCGAGAGCGCGAGGTAATGGCTCTGGTAGTAACCGGCCGGCTCAACAAGCAGATCGCCGGAGATCTGGGCGTTAGCGAGATTACCGTGAAGGTTCACCGCAGCCAGGTCATGCAGAAGATGCGTGCTGCCTCCCTGCCGGAGCTCGCCCGCATGGCGGACAAGCTGAAGCTGCCGCTTGGAGAGCCGCCGAGGCACGTATAAAGGCTCTAGGGCCAAGAAAAGCCCAAGCCGGTACTATCCGTTTTCAGCCTCGCGAAGGTTTCACCGCAGCGTGCCCAGTTCCTGGACGAGTCTCCTGCCGCATCCGAAGGTATGACGAGACAAGACGACTGTATAATTCTCTTTCGTCACGCCTGGCACTAGACTTTTTCCAGCCTCAAGAGAGGCGGGTAGCAAGCTCTTCTCTCCTGCTACCAATGAGCTTCGGCATCCCCTCCCGAAGCTTCGCGGGTCCCAGGATCCCGCAAGACCGCCCAGCCGCCCTGGGCGGTCTTCCCGAAGCGACGAGGACCAAGGGGGAGATTTTCCCCGACCGCTCTAGCCGACCCGAACGGGAAAGCGCTGCAGAACTTTTTGTTACGCCCGACGTTCCACGGAGCACTCAAAAATGACGCGCCATCAGCATAGGGATCAGAAGTCGCAATCCCTCAGCCTCGCCTTCCCGCTCGGCATGTATCTGATTTCGCTATTTGCCATCGCGATCTATCTTGCTTTCGTCACACCGCATGGCCCGTTTGGTGGCGAGTTTTCACCGGGCCACAGACCACAGGAGCTTTTCGGAGATACCCCCTCTGCGCCCATCGAAGCGGCCTCGAATGCTCAATGGTAACGGCATCCAGCGGTCGGCCCATGCCGGCCGGCCAACTCATTGCCTCATGAAGCCACGTCCGGCAGCTCCTGCCGTCAATATCGGGTAATGGGCGCCTCATTTTCGACTCCAATTCACAAAAGACAGGCATAAGGAGCGACTTTCGTCGTCGCTGAAGGATGCATGGCATGATATTCGACTACAACATGGCAGGACTCGACTTGTCCTCCGATCCGGCATTTTACACGCTGATGGCCGAGAGCTTTGAACGCCGCGTAGGACGACCTCTGACACCCGAGGGCCAAGGTGCCGAGTGGCTGTACAACCAGTCTCCGGCTGTGGTTCTTGCCCACAATAGTGAAGCCGATCCGCGTTTCATCTATGCAAACCGCGCCGCCCAGGCCTGCTTTGGATATACATGGGCGGAGTTCATTACCTTGCCGTCCCGTCTTTCGGCTGAAGCGCCGGATCGGGCCGAGCGCGAAAGATTGCTCAATGCCGTGACAGTCAACGGTTTTATTGCCGACTACCGTGGCCTTCGTATTGCCAAATCAGGCCGCCGTTTCTGGATCGAAAATGCCATTGTCTGGGAACTCATCGATCGGCAGGGACGGCGCCTCGGCCAGGCCGCGACGTTCGATACCTGGAAAGATGTCAGCGTCGAGTAAAGCGCCGGGCCGGGCTGGCATGCAGCTCGTGTCTGATCCTAGAGCCAGTTGATGCGCTTCAGCATCCACAGTGTCACGACCGCCATGATCGTCACGAATGCAACGATGATCACAAAGGCCCATGTGTCGTTGACGCCGGGAATGCCACCAACATTCATGCCGAAAAGGCCGGCAATCACGCTCGGCGGCAACAGCAGGGCCGCAAGCGCAGCCAGGCGGTTGGAGTTACGGGCGATGCGTTCGCTGATAACGGTCGAAAGGTCGTCGTGCAGGATACTCGTGCGATCGCGTATCGCATCGAGATATTCGATGAAGCGCATCAGCTTGTCGATGACCTCGCGCATGCGAAGCTTGTCGCGCTCGGCCAACCAGGGTGCGTCGTCATGCTCTATCCGATTGAGCGCATCGCGCTGGGGCGCAAGATAGCGGCGAAGTTGCACGGCGCGCCGACGCAGCAGCTTGAGGCGCTCGCGCACCTGGCTCGCCTCACCGTGAAATATCATCTCGTCGAGTTCGTCCACTTCCTCGTCCATGGCGTCGAGCACGGCTTCGAGATCGCGCACCAGTTTGTCGCCGATCAGGGCAAGCAGGTCGCCGGTACGCTGGGGGCCTTTGTTCTTCTCCAGCGACAAACGGATGTCGCGGAGTGCGGTAATGTAATGACCGCTGTCGCGCAGCGAGACGATGCGATTTGTGTCGACCCAAAGATGCAGGGGCACAAGGTCGATATCCGCCGGTGCCTCCTTCGCGTCCTCCGGCGACGTGGCGCACACGCCGCGCAGGATAATCAACAGTCCATCGTCGACAGGTTCGACGCGAGGGCGGGACTCTTCTTCCAGAAGCGCCTCGACCACAAACGGATCGAGGGCGCTTTTGTGCGTAATCCAGGAAGCGGCGGCGGGGTGATCGCGCTCCAGATGAAGCCAGAGGACGCCTTCTTCCGGCCTCCAAGCGCAGAGCTGCGCCATGTCCAGTTGCCTGCACCCACCTTGTCCGTCAAGCAGCAGGGCAAAGCGCAATCCAGGTTCGGCACCATAGCTGACACTCGCAGTCTTCAATGCTTCCATTGTGCCTCAACACATTCAAATGGTGACAAAAATGCAGGCAGCACAATGCGTGGCGCTTATACAATTCACTCTATCAGCTTGGGTTAAAGCTGCAAGGCAAGCCGATTAGCCATCTCGCTTGCCGATACTGTCGCAACGACTGCTGAATAAGCAGCGCTTGCAACCGGCAGCGAATGGCTATTCAGCCGGCGATGCCGGCGTGAATACGTCAACATCCGGTGTTCACCTCGACCTGCCGACGAGTTCAGCATAATCCGAGAAGGTGAACCGTTTCGCCCGCTGAGCATCTTGGCCGGCGAGCAGGAGGACGCGGATCGGAAACAGCGCCGCCGCACGGTTGGCATCGGATAGTTCGCGCTTGCCGTCCTCCGCGATCGCTCTCTCCGTCGCTTCCAAGGCGGCATTGAGGTCCTGGCGACTAATCAGGCCCTTGTCGACAATGACATCCGCCATGGCTGCGATTGCCATGACGAGGCCTTCGAGTTGAAGATTGGCCGTGTTCAAAGTGTGCTCCTGTCTAAATTGTACGCCACACCTATGGTTCGCCTCTGCCCAACGACGGACGTTTCCTGAAGCTGTATCGGTCAAGCTTTGATGGGCGTGCAATGGCGACGCTCACTCACGATTTCGAGGCATGCTCCGGTTTGCCTTTACGTTTGGTCGACGCCATGTCGTGCAGCTCCTTCTCGCTCATGGACTCAGCCATGCCCTTTGAAGCGCCCTTCAGCTCGCTCTTTTTTATGTCTCCACGCTTGGCGGCGAGAGCAGCGCCCGCAGCCTTCTGCTGTGATTTCGATTTCGCCGGCATAGGAAATACTCCCCTGTTTTCTACGAGGGCTGAACCATTCTTACGGGCAAAATGTTCCAGCTGCCTGGCGACACCGGGAGCTTCCTTCACGCATCCTTTGTTACAGCCAGCCGCCGGTAAACCCGGCCCTGCGCAATCCGCGGACGATGGGTTCGCAATTGCGCATCAGATTCCAGAGGAAGCCAGTGCGGTAGTTTTCGATCATGAGCGCCACCGGCCCCTGATCGATTCCGAAATGATAGGGGCTGATCCACCACCCTGTCGGACTGCTCGCATCCTTGAAGGTCTGATTGAAGGATGGCTTGAACCCGTAAAGCCGCTTCATCCCCAGACTCATGCCCGCGAAATTGCGGACGGTTGGAATGACGATCTCGGGCGCAAAAGGCAGCGATGCCACGACGACCCAGGGCGCTACTGTCCCGTCGTCAGGGCCAAACGGTGCGCCGCGCGCGATGTAATCGAAGAACTCGCGGCGCAATCCGCCAGTTTCTAGAGTCCGCCAGCCGGGGCCGTCGCACGCAGTAAATCCCCAGCAGTGTTCGCCATATCCTTCGAATTCCATCGGATTTCGGATCGCATATTCCTGCTGCACGAAGGTGGCCTGGCGGCTGTTCTGAAAATAGTCGCTGTCGTGCTCTTCCATGAATTCGTCGCGGATGTCGCGGAAATCGATCCACATATGCGAAAGCTGATGCGTAAAGAGCGGACCGGAATAGAGCAGTTCACGCCCGAAGATGTTACGCCACTCGTAGCTCTCCCTATAGGCCGCATAGCTTTCCGGCGGCAGCGGATAGGTCGGCGATCCAAGCCCCAGTATGTAGAGAAGCAGGCCCTCGTCATAGCCACGCCAGCGATAGGGAATGAAGCCGTTCTCCGGTCGCCAGCCATGCGTCAGCGTCGCACCATGGTCACGCGCCCAGTTCCAGTCTGCCCGTTCGTAGAGCGAGGCAGCAAGATGCCTGACTTTCACCTCGTCCTCGGTATCCCCATCGAAATAGGTAGCGGCCGTCAAAGCGCCGGCAAACAGAAAGGCCGAGTCGATCGTCGACAATTCGCACTGCCAGACCCGCCGCCCCGTCTCGATGTCGAGGAAATGGTAGAAGAAGCCCTTGTAACCGGAGGCGTCAGGTTCCGGTCCCTGATGGCAATGCATCAGGAATTCCAACCGACGCCGGGCGATCTTGACGGCAAACTCGCGAATGATGACGCCGCGTTCCACGACGACGGGAATGGTGGCAAGCGCCATACCGATCGCAGCGATGCTCGCCGGCGCACCGTCCTGCGTCTTGTCGCGCACCAGCCCATTGTCCGGATTGGTGCATTGCAGGTAGTACAGCAGGGTCATTAACTGCAATCGCGCCAAGTCCTGGTCGCTCGGCGCGGACTCCATATGTGGCGCGATGGGGGGTATCTCGATCATGACTTCACCCATTCCACAGCTTCGCGATCCATTTTGCCTTCACACAGCTAGTCACCGTGCCAACACGCAAATGACGGCCTGAGCGTCGTCAGGCGTGACTTGCGTATCAGCACTGGTTTCATCGCAACTCAGCCTAGCCGCCCCCTCAGCAGCCGACTGGGCGGCTCACGTGTTGTCGCCTTCCGTCGACGTCCCTCGCGGGCTGGCTGACTGTCCTCGGACACCCCATTTCCAGCCGCTGATCTCAGGCATGTCATCGCCGTGCTCCTGGATGTACTGCCGATGCTCGATCAGCTTGTCGCGGATCGCCTGCTTGAAGTAGGCCGCGCGAGCGCCGAGTTGCGGCAGCCGATCAATGACGTCTTCGACGAGATGGAAGCGATCGAGCTGGTTCAGAACGACCATGTCGAACGGCGTCGTGGTCGTTCCCTCCTCCTTGTATCCTCGAACATGCAGATTGTCGTGGTTGGTGCGACGGTAGGTCAGACGGTGAATAAGCCAGGGATATCCATGGAACGCGAAGATGATCGGCTTGTCCTTGGTAAACAGCGCGTCGAAATCGCGATCGGAAAGCCCATGCGGGTGCTCGCTTGACGGCTGCAGCTTCATGAGATTGACGATATTGATCACGCGCACCTTCAGCTCCGGAATATGTTCGCGGATCAATTGCACGGCCGCCAGCGTCTCCAGCGTCGGCACGTCGCCACAGCACGCCATGACGACGTCCGGCTCCGAACCTCGATCGTTGCTGGCCCACTCCCAAATGCCGAGGCCTTGGGCACAGTGCTTGATCGCCTCATCCATGGTCAGCCATTGCGGAGCCGGCTGCTTGCCGGCCACGACGACATTCACATAGTTGCGGCTTCGCAGGCAGTGGTCGGTGACCGAAAGCAGTGTATTCGCATCCGGCGGCAGATAGACGCGGATCACCTCGGCTTTCTTGTTGACGACGTGATCGATGAAGCCCGGGTCCTGGTGGCTGAAGCCATTGTGATCCTGCCGCCAGACATGCGAGCTCAGGAAGTAATTCAGAGAGGCGATCGACCGCCTCCAGGGAATGTGGTTGCACACCTTCAGCCATTTGGCGTGTTGGTTGAACATCGAGTCGATGATGTGGATGAAAGCCTCATAGCAGGAGAAGAAGCCGTGGCGCCCCGTCAGGAGGTAGCCTTCCAGCCAGCCCTGGCACTGATGCTCGCTCAACACTTCCATCACGCGGCCATCGGGCGACAGGTGATCGTCCTCGGGATAGATCTCCGCCATGTAGCAACGGTTGGTGACTTCCATCACGTCCTGCCAACGGTTGGAGTTGTTCTCGTCAGGGCTGAACAGCCGGAAGTTCTTGCTATCCATGTTCAGCTTCATGACATCGCGCAGGAACTTGCCCATGACGCGAGCGGATTCCGTCGTCACCGATCCGGGGCTCGGCACCGAGACGGCGTAGTCGCGGAAGTCCGGCATCTTCAGATCACGCAACACCAGGCCGCCATTTGCATGCGGGTTGTCGCTCATCCGGCGATGACCCGCCGGAGCCAAGGACGCGAATTCGGCGCGTAATCGACCGTCGCCGTCGAAGAGTTCTTCAGGCTTGTAGCTCTTCATCCACTGCTGAAGGATCTCGATGTGCTCCGGCTTGTCCATGTCGCCCATCGGGACCTGATGCGAGCGCCAATAGTCTTCACACTTCTTGCCGTCGATTTCGCTCGGGCAGGTCCACCCCTTAGGGGTGCGGAAGACGATCATGGGCCAGGCCGGACGGCCGACGTTCCCCTTGTCCCTCGCCTCCGCCCAGATCCTTTTGATCTCCGTAACGGCGGTGTCCATGGCCGCGGCCAGCTGCTGCTGCACCTTGTCCGGATCATTCCCTTCCACGAAAAGCGGCGCATATCCCATCCCCTCGAAGAACTTCTGCAGTTCGGGCTGGGGAATGCGAGCGAGGAAGCACGGGTTGGCGATCTTGTAGCCGTTGAGATGCAGGATCGGCAGCACGCATCCGTCGCGGGCGGGATTGAGGAACTTGTTGCCGTGCCATCCCGTGGCGAGCGGGCCCGTTTCGGCCTCGCCGTCGCCGACGACGCAGGCGACGATTAAATCAGGATTGTCGAAGGCCGCGCCGTAGGCGTGGCTCAGGGCATAGCCCAATTCACCGCCTTCATGGATGCTTCCAGGGGTTTCGGGAGCAACGTGGCTCGGAATCCCACCCGGGAAACTGAACTGCTTGAACAGGCGTTTCATACCCCCCACGTCCTGCCCGATATTCGGGTAGACTTCGCTGTAGGTTCCCTCCAGATAGGCATGCGCGACCAGCGACGGCCCACCATGACCAGGCCCGATCACATAGATCATGTTGAGATCGTCGCGCTTGATCACCCGGTTCAAGTGCACATAGAGCATGTTCAAGCCGGGCGACGTTCCCCAGTGGCCGAGCAGCCGCGGCTTGATATGCTCGCGCCTGAGCGACTCTTTCAGAAGCGGGTTATCGAGTAGATAAATCTGCCCCACCGAAAGATAGTTCGATGCCCGCCAATAGGCGTCCATCAAGCGGAGTTCCTCGGCCCCAAGCGGGGTGGTCGGGGCCGTCTTTGTCTGGTTGTCATCGATTGAAAGAGCGGCATTCGTCATCATCAGCCTCCCATCGAGTTTCTTTTCGCCTCAGTCTCTGTGCTGCATGCCACCACCGCTTGTGCGGTTATGCCCGTTTCCTCCACTGCCAAGCGCCATCGTCGGCAAACTCCAGGATGGCATCATAAAATGATATCTCTGCGACGTTCCCAATATGAACGCAGGCGATTCCGTCCTCTGCAAAGCGCGTAATAATCTTGCGGACTTCGTCCGACCCCACCGTAGCCGCGGTCCTCTCAAGCACAATGACGCGCGGTCTCGCTACGGATACACTCGCCATCGCGAGCAGCTGCTGCTCTCTTGGCGTCAGAAGGGTATCCCATTCTACTACCTGTTCAAATCCCCCCGCTGCGGAAATGCGCCCGAGTCCGAATTCGGTAAGCAGTCTCGAAATCCGTTCATCCAGGTTTTCAGCACCCGCGGCCGACGGAACGATCAGCTGTCGAAGCGTGCTCGGCGGAAGATAGGGCTGCTGCGGCAGGAAGCGTATCCCTGCGTTGGCGGGACGAAAGATTCTGCCCGAACCCGGATAAGCGAACCCTGCGGTGACCCTGAAAAACGCATTCTCTTGGTCTTCGCGGCCGGTCACCAGTACGCGGGCACAAGACGGAATGGCTACGGTCAGCTCCCGTAACAACGGCGCGTCATCCCGCTCTGACAATATCGTGAGCTTCTCATAAACAAGGTCCTCTCCGGTGTCGTTGATCTGAATTTCCGATCGGACATGCTGCCGGGGGTTTTCTATCGCTGCCGAGAGTGTGCTCAGCCGTGCCACGACGGCAGCAAAATTGGAGATCGAGTTGAATTGGTTGATTATCAGCGAAAAGGCGCCCACCAGCATCGCGAATGCTGCTGCGGACTGTGTAATCACCCCAAATTCGATATCACCGCGGAAAAACGCCGGCGCGACGATCAGAGCAGGGATGATCTGAATCAGCCAGTTGTAACCAGTGGTGAAGAAGCCGACATTGCGGTTCACAGATGTTATGACCCGAAAGTTCGCTACCAGATCATCAATTCGGCCTGCCAGAAAGGACTTCATGTGCCGCTCGGTGCCGGACAGCGTGATCCGTGCTGCATTTTCCCTCGCCCGGATGAGGCCGGTACGGAAGCTTGCCTCTTTATCTA